>NZ_JANMZH010000282.1:0-1231 GCF_031383065.1 Microcoleus sp. OTE_8_concoct_300
AAGTTCCCAGATTATAAATCGCATCACTTCCTTGCTGCGACAGCAATTCATCCAGTTTTTTTAAGTGCAATTCATATTGTTCTGGAGTCATTTTTGGTTGACCGAGAGCTTCTGCTACATCGCCCAGAGCTCGTTTTAGCAGTTCAGGTTCCGGCTCTTCCTCCTCTAATGTCGCCGTTATATAGGCTGCTGCTAGTTCGGGCTTTTTTCGGAGAGATTCAATCAAAAATGGATGATAAGGTAGGCTTTTAGGCATGGTCTTAACTCCTATAATCTGTCCAGTATTCTTTAGCTTGGCTGATATCTCTGTCTTGAGTGCTTTTATCGCCTCCGCAGATGAGAATCACAATTGTCATTCCTATTTGTCCAAAATAGATTCGGTAGCCAGGCCCATAATTGATTTTGAGTTCGCATACGCCTTCCCCCACGGAGCGATAGTCTCCTAAATTACCATCAGCAATTCGGTTAAACCTAGATATAATCTTGGCTTGAGCATTGATATCTCTCAGCGAATCAAACCACTGATCGAAAGGCACTTTGTTATCTGGCGTAGTATAACGCTGAATTTCTCTCGGTTGGACTTCGGGCATAATTATATTATAGTGCGTCACTCATCCCAGTATCCTGGCAATTAATTATACTCAAGAAATGCCACAGGGGAAAGATGGAAAAACTTAGCTAACTTGTGAATTTGACCCGCCGTCAGTTCCCGCTTTCCATTCATCACCTCAGATACCCAAGACTCGGATTCAAAAATATAAACCAAATCTTTTTCTTGAATATTGTCCTCAACCATCAATGCTTTCAGTAGTGCCATACCTTTCAAGACTGGCATTGGCTCATGTTTTTGTTCGTAATCATAAACAAGAGTACCCAACACGTTTAAGTAATCCCGATCGTCCTGCGTGAGATTGCTCCGACTCACAATAGAATCAATCCGATTTTGGGTAGCGATTAACTCAGCTTCACAAGTAATTGGACGCGGTGGAAAAGTTGTGATTATCTCAATATAGTAGCTACTAGGAGTTTTCCAACCCCTCGTCATTTTTCTAGTGATCCTTATCATATTCTCAAAAAACCGAACACCCAGATAAGCTGTTCAGCATCTAAAACGCATATTGTATGGTATAATATGATAATTTTCCGAGAAAGTCAATGCCTACTAAAAACTTCCTCAGTTCTGAAACAAAGGAAACTCTGCAACAAGCATTAAAAGACCATGAGCATCCAG
>NZ_JANMZH010000284.1:0-5877 GCF_031383065.1 Microcoleus sp. OTE_8_concoct_300
AGGGCGACTTGAGAGGGGTAATGATTCGCCACCCCGAGTTTCGCTAATTCTCAATCGAGCGCTATCTGTCACTACATCCATACAAGCACAACCCATCACCACAGCCAAAGCTCCAATTTTTTCAGGAGATTGGAGAAAAGCATTATCAGTAAAGAATAAAGGGTCTTTCAGGACAGCAAAACTTTTTTCATAGCTAGCTGTCCCATACTTCTCAAATAGACTGTTAGGCGACAATAATTATCTGACCCGCAGTCAAACTGGTGAAGTCATACGTTGTGCCACCAGCTATGAGTTTTTCAAACTCGGAAGTTATCATAAGACTGTTACCCTTGGTGAAAATCACCGATTCGCCCCCCTCGCCCCATATCCCAACGGTATAACTTCCTGGCGTTAATTCTAGTGTGTCATTACCGTTTCCGCCATAAAAATCACCACTACCAAAACCCTTGAGATAGTCTTCACCATCTCCTAAAAAGACTTTGCCAATACTGCCATCCAAACCTCCATCGGCAATGATGGAGTCGTTACCATTACCCGTATTAATGGTACCGTTGTTGCGGATGCCATATTCGGTGCCAATACCAGTTATTATGTCGTTACCATTACCAGTATCAATGGTACAGGTACTGCCGTTGACGAGGCCGATGCCAAAAGATCCGGTGTGAATGCCAGTGATTATGTCGTTACCATCACCGAAGGTAATACTGCCACGACCAGTATTGATAATGCCATAGCCCGACTCGGTGCCAATACCAGTTATTATGTCATTTCCATTACCAGTATCTATAGATCCGTGGCTGTAAATACCTGTGGTAATTCCATTGCCAGTGATTATGTCGTTACCATCACCGATATTGATAGTGGAATAGTTTTGGAGGCCGCTAATGCCATTGGCAGTGATTATGTCGTTACCCCTTCCAGTATCAAGGGTACCACCGTAGTTGATAAATACGCCATTAGAAAAGCCAGTACCCGTAATGTGGTCGTTACCATTACCAGTATTTATGGTGCCATACAGGGTTTGGATTCCGATGCCTGCCTCGCTAATGCCAGTGATTAGGTCGTTACCATTACCAGTATCAATGGTACCTCTTTCGTTGTAAATGGCAGAATAACCCATAAAAGGGTACTCTTCTTTTTGGCTGCGAATTCCCATGATTATGTCGTTACCTTCAGCGGTATTGAGCGTGCCGGAGTTGAAAATGCTGTATCGGCCTCCAGTGCCAGTACCAGTGATTTTGTCGTTGCCAGCAAGAGTATTAGCGATGCCAGTATTGAGTATTTCCTCCACCCCCGACGCTGGGACAACATCAGCCCGGTTGGTAAACGTTAGATTTGAAAGTTCGATCGCCATAGGAAAACCTCCGAATCAAGATAAAAATAAAAGAAGGTTAGATGTTATACCTTATATTTATATCCCAACTTACAATATTTTATTTTGTAGTGTTTTATTTCTTAACCTAGTCAAAGCTATTTTGCTGAGAAAGCTAGCTCATATTTTTTTAATATATTTCTCAATAAAATTTAATACTTGACAAATATGATGACAATGGAGGTTTTTAGCACAAAAATAAAAATGACATATTTAACTAGAAATAAAACTCTTGACTCTTGAGTCTGAAGTAATGGTTTATTAAGCTGTGATTTAACAAAATTTGAACAAATTGCAAGCCCAAATAGAGTATCAAACCTGCTATGTGTGGCAAAGCGCTAAATATCTCCCGTTCCCTGTCCTGATTGTCATCTCGAATAAATAGCTTTGCCAAAATAGCCAGTGTTCATTAAATAAGCAAATACAAATACTTAATGAGGGCTTGGTACTCCTCTTGGGTAAGCGTGAATTGACCGTAGCTATCGATTATGGGTAGCTCGGATTTGGGTTAGAGCGAGGTCATGAGATCGGTGACGAGGCTGATGTACTTTTTCATTGCTGGGTCGAGATGCGTCTACTTCTTTTTTGTATGCAATGGTGCAGGAACTCAAAGAAGAAGCTTAATCTTAGTTGTACTCAATCCTGGTTTCTTTTGGTCAAACTTGGGGGTTTGAGCGATTGAGATTATCAGTCAGTATTATTCTCACATTTTTGTTGTTTCCAATAAACTAAAGAATTATTTAGTGGTTCAATTGCTGGTAAATTTCCTTTTTGAGCTAAACTCGATAGAGCATTTTGAGCTGCACAACGTATCTTTGGAATATTACCCAGTGAGATCCTTGAGAGTGCTGTGATAATTACTAAGTAACCCTGACCGATATCGCCCAGTTTGAAGGTTTTCAGCCTTCATTGTCCCGAAAAAATGTATCAGCCACTGCTTTTTACCCCAAACATCGGGGATAGCCGACAGTTTTTTAATTTAAGGCTGCGATTTTTCCAAAGCTTGTATTACTACTTCAACCCTCGCAGTCCAACCAACAATACCGCCTTGGGCGCGAATCATATCGATCGCACTCTGTTTAAACTGGGGAAAGTAGCTGGCTGTAGCATCCTCAACAAGTAAACATTCAAACCCCCGATCGTTAGCCTCACGTATAGTGGTTTGAACGCAAACCTCAGTCGTGACTCCAGTAAAAATTAGGTGAGTAATCCCTTTCTCACGAAGTATTAATTCCAAATTAGTATGATAAAAAGCGCCCTTACCTGGTTTATTAATTACTATTTCATCAGACATAGGTGTCAATTCAGAGATAATTGAATTGCCAGGTTCACCCAAAATTAAAATTCGTCCCATTGGGCCTCGATCGCCAATTTTTAGTTTACTTTTGCCCCGCTTTTGCTTAGATAGAGGACAATCAGAAAGGTCAGGTTGATGGCCTTCAATAGTGTGAACAATAGGGAGATGGCGATCGCGAAATGCCTCTAACAACCGCTTTACCGTTGGCACGATTGCCTGTAATTGGCTGACATCATTGCCTAAAGCTTCACCAAATCCCCCAAGCTCCAAAAAGTCTCGCTGCATATCGATGATAACCAAAGCCACACCGCCAGAGACTGGCAGTTCATAATCATAAGGTTGGGCAGATATTAAGACCATAGCGATATAGGTTTTTCCCAAATTACTAGGACTATGCAGCCAGCTTCGCTGACAACACTGTGGTTACTGTTAGGGGGGTTAATGACAAAGGTTCCGGCTTGGTGTTCGCCATTCTGGTCAGTTTGCGATCCAGTGAGTACATAAATATGTTCAAAACCAGTATGCGTGTGCCTTGGGACACTTGCTCCCGGCTCATACCGCAGTAGAGCAGTAGCCGATCCACTTTTGTTGTCACCATAAAGTCGGTAGATTTCAACCCCATCACGAAATGGTTGCCAAGGCAAATTATCCTGCCATGTTGCGATATTAGGTAGATCTTTAAGAAGCAAAACTTGCTTCAGTAGTTCAGTCATAGGTATGCCTCGAATGAAAGATACAGGGAGATAGAAGGACACGGAGAAGGACAAGAAACTATGAAGCGCCACCGCGTTTTCTTCGTCAACAATCCAAAATCCAAAATTGATTAGTGTCCTGCCATGCTCTTACCGATCTGAACAAAATCTGCATCTGCGATCGCACTTTCATAAGTAAAATTACCGCCACTGATTACCAAAACCCGATCGGACAATTTCAGCAGTTCATCCAAATCTTCGCTCACCAGCAACACCGCGACTCCTCGGTTGCGAGCCTCAATAATCTGACCGTGAATATACTCCACAGCAGAAAAATCAAGACCAAAGCAAGGATTGGCGGCAATTAGTAACTTAATATGTTCTGCGGAGAGTTCCCGCGCTAACACTGTGCGCTGTACATTTCCCCCCGACAGATTGCCTACAGGGGTATCTGGCGAAGGCGTTTTAATTTTGAAAGTATTAATTAAGTTCTTAGCCGCCTGCCTAATTTCTTTCAGGATGAGTAAAATACTTGCTTTAGCTTGAGGAGGGCGGTCAAACGTCCGCAAGGCTAAATTTTCTGCCACACTCATGTGTGGCACACAAGCATTATGAAGCGGTTCTTCTGGTAGTGCGAAGACCTGATGTTTAAACATCTCGGCTCGTGTTGCTGTATAAATTTCGCCATTGACCAACACATCTCCACCTGTAGCAGAACGCTGACCAGCCAACACCTCCACCAATTCCCGCTGACCATTGCCTGAGATACCTGCAATCCCAACAACTTCGCCACTGTGAACTGTGAGATTTACTCCTGTCAATACCTCCAGACCGTTGTCTTTATTGGCATGAAGGTCTTTAACTTCAAGGATAGGAATAGTCGTTGGGGGGGCTGTCTTTTCAACTTGTTTTGGCTCACGCCTTTCACCCATCATCATTTCAGACATATCCGAGACAGTCAGATCCTTTACCAAACCCTGACCGGCAAACTTCCCTTTACGCAGCACCGTGATGCTATCGCAAAACGCCATCACTTCCCGGAACTTGTGGCTGATAATTAACACGCTTAATCTTCCAGCAGTAACTTCTGCGCGCAGTAAACCTAAAACCTCATCGGCTTCCTGCGGAGTAAGCACCGAAGTAGGTTCGTCCAGAATCAAGATCCGACTCTGAAGATATATCTGTTTAAGAATTTCTAGCTTTTGTTTTTCTCCGGCGGCTAATTGAAAGACCGGGGTATCTAGAGGAACTCGGAAAGGAGCAGTTTTCATAAAAGCCTTTAACCCTTCGTACTCCGCTTTCCAATTAATCAAATTGGGGCTATCAAAGCGGGACAAAACCAGATTTTCCGCTACAGTCATGGCAGGCACAGAGGTGAAGTGCTGGTAAACCATACCAATGCCGTACTTATGAGCATCGCGAGGACTTGCGATCGTCGTTTCCTGCTTATCAATCAAAACTTGACCTGAAGTAGGATTATAGAAACCCATGACACATTTAACAAGAGTACTTTTGCCTGCTCCGTTCTCGCCCAGCAAAGCATGAAACGTCCCTGGTTTTAGCGTCATCGAGAAATTATCAAGTGCAGTCATCGTGCCAAACCGCTTAGTCATGTTAACCACCTCTAGTTCTGGTGGCTGAATAAAGTTTTGAGTTGTGAATTTTGAGTTTTGAGTTTCCAGAGCTAATTTTCGATCTATAGAATCAGTTACTTCTGTCATATTTTTGTCCCCCTGTAAAGTTTCCAGCTTATCGGCCACTTATGAGATTTAAATTTTTAGTGAGAGCGCAGGGCTCATTTCAATGTTTGAAGTATTAACCTCACCTCTAGTAAAATCAGCCTTCTTATCTGCGTTCATCTGCGTTTATCCGTCTTCATCTGCGGTTAAAACTTAACCCCTGATTCCTACAGACAAATTTTCACATCACTCTTACACAACCGATGCAACCCAACATAATATAACTTAACTTTTCCATCAAAAATCATCATCTAAAGCTTTAATAAATGCTTCTGAATCAGCAACAGTTCCAAACACTCCTCCCTGCATCTGGATCATCTTAAGTGCCGCCAAATGATTGCCATAATCTGTTGCGCCCGTACAGTCAGATAAAAGCAAACATTCATAACCACGATCGTTTGCATCTCGCATTGTGGTATGCACGCAGACATCGGTTGTAATGCCAGCCAAAACAATATTTTGAATGCCCTTACGTTTCAGTAACAGATCTAAATCCGTAGCATAAAACGAACCTTTTCCAGGCTTATCGATCACCGCTTCCCCAGGCAAAGGCGCGAGTTCGGGAATAATTTCCCACCCTGCTTCACCTCGAACTAAAATTCTGCCGCAGGGTCCAGGATCCCCGATTCCGGCTTGAATTTGGCGCGATCGCCACTGCTTGTTTTCTGGTAAATCTGCTAAATCGGGGCGGTGTCCTTCGCGGGTGTGCATGATATGGAAGTGCTTCGCCCGTGCGACTTCTAAGACTTGCTGGATTGGCTCAATAGGAGCGCGAGT
>NZ_JANMZH010000133.1:0-11632 GCF_031383065.1 Microcoleus sp. OTE_8_concoct_300
TGAAATTTTGTGGCGGTTTATCAAATATACATGGCTCGAAATAGATGCCTACTCTAGCTGGCAATCTCTTGTTTCATCTGTAGAAAAAATTCTTAAAGAGTTTGGAGATAATTATGTAATTAATTTTGCTTAACTACTTAATAACTTTCGCCGCCAGCTAGAAGCCGCGATGGTCGGCAAGCGTCGCAATTTCTTCCTAGAGAAAGCTTCTGCATCAATTAAGGGCGACCTCCGCTATCTGTTCGATGCTATTGATACAAATCGCAACGCTGAAATATCCCCAGGGGAATTGGCAATGCATTTGCGCCAAGCAGGTGTGGGTCAGTTTGAAGGCGATCTGGCGTATCTCTTCAAATGTATGGATGTAGACGGCAGTGGTAGTATTGATTTCGAGGAGTTTGGGGAACTAATGCTCCGACACCGATGCTTGATTTCCAAATACACAGAATTCGTCACCTACTTTCTGCCAATAGATGCCAACCAAGACGATTGCATAAGCATTGATGAGATAAAGGTCGTCATGTCGAGCGTAGGTGAAGCGTCCCTGTCAGTTGATGAAATTGCATTCCTGCAAGTGCGGACATCTGGACACCCGATGACCTGGAATCAGTTTATCGAGGTGCTGCTGGTGACTTGAGCCTCGCTTCCGATTTTTAATATTAAGCTCTGGCGGAAGCACAGAGGTTCAATAAACTATAGAAACTAGATGACAAGCATTCGTAAATTCCAGCATACCCAGGGCATTATACTGCTTGTTGCCGTAACCATTTTCTGGGGGACAACCTTCCCTCTGGTTAAGGAAACAATCGTTAGCCTTTCCCCAGGAACGCTGATCGCCATTCGTTGCGCCTTGGCAGGACTAGCTTTTGCTGTGCATTTGCGTGACTTGAATATGCGATCGCTCCGCGATGGGGCAATATTGGGACTGCTGTTCTTTGCCTCTTTAGCAACCCAGGCGATCGCCCTTGAGACTATCTCTGCCAACCGAGCGGCATTCATAGCTAGCCTGAACGTAATTTTAGTCCCCCTCTTGGGACAGCTACTCGGTCAGCGTGTACTCGTGACGACTTTCCTCGCCGCCGGACTTGCTTTGGGTGGTGTTGGGGTAATGTCCTGGGAGGGTGGAGTCTTAAGCGTCGGCGATCTCTGGATGGTAGGTGACGTTCTCTGTTTTACGGCCTACATCATGACGCTTGAAGTCGTCACCCCACGCCACCCACCCTTGTTACTCACCGCAGTCCAAATCTGGATAGTAGGAGTGCTGGCAACCCTCTGGGCAGCCCCTCAACTAATTGGAGAGCTTGAGGCGCTCTCAACGAACTTTAGCAATTTGATTCCGATTGTCTACCTAGCTTTTGTTATGGCCGCCACCACTTGGCTACCAGCGATCGCTCAGAACTCGGTTTCTGCCCAAGAGGCGGCGATCATCTACACCTTCGAGCCTGCGTTTGCAGCAGTATTCTCGTTTTGGCTGCTAGGCGAGAAGCTGGGAGTACGCGGCTGGCTGGGCGCAGGGATGGTTCTAGCTGCAATGATTCTCAGCCAGATTCCCATGAGCAATTTCCCAAGCAAAATCGTACCTCTTTCTCCAGAACAAGTAAAGGATCAAGAAGAGATGAGTGAGTCCTATGAAATGTTGGAGTTAGAGCCTTCAGTGCCATTAGACTTAATTAATAGTGAGTTTTATGAAATGTTGAATTTAGAGCCTTCAGTGCCATTAGACTTAATTAAGGTAGCCACTAAAATAGCAGAGGAGAAAAACGAACAATGATGATGCAATCAAATTTAATCACGAGCGAGGTTTTTAGTTAGATGGAAATCATTTGGAAACAAATTAAGTAAACGCTACTTGATTCACACATAACTGTTGCACACATACCGCTGACTAAAATAGTTCTCGTCGTCGCTATCATCACGCTCACACAACTGTTGAGAGGATTGTTCTTTTCAATTGCCATCAAAAGAATCAAGCATTTTACTAGCGGAACGGACACCACACTAGACGATGAATTAGTCGAGATTCTAGAGCAACCATCAGGGTGGCTAATTTTCATAGCTGGACTTTGGATAGTGCAGGTAATTTTGGCAGAGAATCTCAAGCCTCAAGTGAGCGAGATGCTAGCTAAAATTCTCAGTCTGAGTGCTATTGTTGCCGTTGCATATATTGTTTACCGCGCCTCTCCACTGTTAGGAGAGATACTGAGAAAACTGACGCTGAACACCAAAACCGAACTAGACGACTTGCTCGTACCCTATGTGCCTCGTCTGTTTCAGACTGTAGCACTCGCTGTTGTAGTGTTAAAGGCGAGTGAGTTGTTGTTAGGAGCATCTGCCAATGCGCTCATTGGTCTGTTAGGTGGAGCGGGAATCACGTTCGGTTTATTGCTTAAGGACATTATCTATGACTAGTTTTGTACCATCATTATTTACACGGATAATCTATATCGACCTGGTGACTGGGTGATTGTGGAGGGAATAGATGGTATTGTTCAAGTTTTAGAGATTGGCATCAGAACTACAAAGCTTCGTCTAGCAAAATGGGATTCTATCAAAAAGATACCCAATTCCAAAATGATTACTGGAATAGTCGAGAATTGGTCGCAAAACCCTGGCAGCGAACAGTCATTTGTATTAATTTAATTCTCAAGATTGACGGTATTTCTGCGGCAAAAACAGCTATAATTTGTGAGTCTCTTCGGGAGCTACCTAAGTCTATTAATTCCTTACATGACGAAGGTTTGATTTGGCTGGATCGACTGGAAGAGAATGCCCGTGTTATTAATATTCGAGTATTTAGTAACAATATTGATTTCTACGAAAACAGTTGCGAACAATTAAATATAGAGATATTGTCACTATTAGAAAAAGAGGGGATAAATACCCTGCATCTGGAATTCAGAACATACCTCGGAAGTTATAATCCGACTTTGGAAAGAGCTGGTAAATCAATAAATTGATGTTGTACTTTCCCAGGGATAAGGTCGCGCGATCGCTACCTGCGTTGCCAACGGAAGTATCGATTTCAATGTTCCACTCGCAGGAAGTCAACAAATAAGCAATCCTGTTTGCGAATTGGGCTTACCGCACTATTCATGACGCCATTGTTTCGTATCCGCCTATCATAGCTGCTAACTCTCTGAGTTGGCGAATACAATTGCCCGAGGCCATTAAAATTATTTGTTCAACAGCAGAGTAAGATGGTAAAATAGTTACCGAAGGTTCAACCACCTGCATTAAGTACAAAGACTTTAAAACCAATAAAATTCGACGCTCCTTTAGTTGCCAGTTCCCTGCCGAACTGCTGTCATATTTGCGTGGAATTGGTAAAAGTGAAGCTCCATCTTATTCAACTTTAAAAATTGATTATATGGTGTCCGCTTATTTGTCCAACTACTGTATGTAGGAATGCAAGGATGATAGTTTTAGCTTGCTCCTTCACTGGCGGCGATGAATTGGACAAACTCCATATAAAGGACTGAGGTTAATTTAACCATGGATACTCCGAGAAAAGTTTTAGAGGAATTGCGACGAGTATTTACCAAGATTGCTGGAAAAGACCAACAAATCGATCGCTCAGAGTTTAAGAAAGCTATGGGGCTGAAAGACGAATATTTTGCCGAGCGAATGTTTGCGATGTTTGATAGCGATAAAAGTGGCGTTATTGACATCGAGTAATTTTTGAAAACAGTAGAAGAACTTATCTTTGCAACGGAAGAACAAAAACTGGAATTTGCTTATCAATTGCACGACATAAACGGGGATAGTTCCATCGAAAAAGACGAAGTTTCTCACTTGATTGCTGCTAGCTTGAAGGAAAATAATTTAACCTTTCCGCCGGAACAAGTTATCGGTCTGGTTGACATTTTGTTTTTAGAAGCTGATACCGATAAAAGTGGCGAAATTTCTTTTGAAGAGTTCAAAGGTTTAATCGCAAAGCATCCGGATCTGCTTGAGGCGATGGCAGTTAGCCCCGTTAGCTGGTTAAAACCTCGCCAGCCAGACGACGCCATAGCAGTTGCGCCCACAGAGAAAAGGTCGCGAAAGTCGTACATCAAGCATTACATTCAAAACAACTGGGTCAAGATCGCTTTTTTGTCCCTCTATCTTATTGCCAATCTGGTTCTTTTCTTTGGGGCGGTCGATCGATATGCAAGTCAAGGCGCAAATGTGTACGTTCAAATTGCGCGGGGATGTGGCGCAGCGCTCAACTTCAACGGGGCATTGATCCTAATTCCCATGTTGCGGCATTTTATGACTTGGCTTCGCAAAACAAGCATCAACAACTATCTGCCGATAGATGAGGGCATCGAGTTTCACAAGCTCGTGGGTCAATTCATGTTTGCCTTTGCGATCGTCCATACGATCGCGCATTTCCTCAATTACACCACATTGCCCGTTCCCTTTGCACAAAGTCTTTTTGCAACGAAGGCTGGCTTGTCAGGATTTTTATTACTGCTAGTTTTTGCAGTTATGTGGGTGACAGCCCAAGCTCCAATCCGCAAAGGCGGAAAATTTGCGCTTTTCTATACAGCTCATATGTTGTACGTCGGGTGGTTTGCCCTGGCGTTAGTTCACGGACCAGTTTTTTGGCAGTGGGTGTTGTTACCTGTTGTGGGATTTGCGATCGAACTGGTTATTCGCCGGCAGAATACAAAAGAGCCTGCCTATGTAGTTAATGCCTCTTTACTCCCCTCCAAAGTTCTAGGTTTGGAAATTGCACGTCCGAAATCTTTCCACTATCAACCAGGGGACTACGTGTTTGTTAAATGTCCCAGTCTCTCCAAATATGAATGGCATCCATTCACAATTAGTAGCGCCCCCGAAATGCAGGATGTCTTATCCGTACACATACGCTCTGCAGGCAGTTGGACTGGAAAATTATATCAACTTTTCCGAGAACAGCACGAGCAATGGATACGGTCAGGTAACTCTAAATACGAGCCGGGAGTGCTTGTCCATTTAGATGGACCCTATGGGACACCAAGTACCCATATCTTTGAATCTAAGTACGCTATTCTCATCGGTGCGGGTATTGGCGTAACTCCATTTGCCTCTATTCTCAAAAGTATGCTGTACCGAAGCCAACACGGTTCTTCAGGAATGCGTTTGCAAAAGGTACATTTTTACTGGCTCAACCGAGAGCAAAAAGCGTTTGAATGGTTTGTTGAACTTTTATCCAGAATCGAAGCCCAAGACACTAACAACCTATTTGACATTAATTTGTATCTGACAGGTGCCCAGCAAAAGTCGGATATGAAATCCAGCACCCTATTTGTGGCAATGGATTTGATGCATTCTCAGACGCAGGTTGATTTGATTACAGGTTTAAAGAGCCGTACACAAACTGGTCGTCCAGACTGGGAAGAGATTTTCCGCGATGTAGCACAGCAACACGCGCCCAATAAAGTTGACGTATATTTCTGCGGCCCTCCTGGACTCTCGCTACAATTGAGAAATCTCTGCCATAAATACGGGTTTGGCTATAGGAAAGAAAATTTCTAGCAAAACTTCTGGCAATTGATTTACGATCTTCAGCGAGAGTCATAAGTTTAGGACTTAAGCTGTTGCGGCATTTAAATTGTATGTCAAAAAAAATCAAAGTCTTGTGGGGTGGGCGTCCCGCCCGCCCTGAATATACAATTTAAATGCACGACAGCTTACACATAAACCGGGGTTCTTTGACGTAAAATCGGCTTTCTGGCTATTTCTCCCCGTCGAAAAACCCGGTTTATTTGAACTTTTGCCTAATTCCTGGACTTGCTCTCCGCCATCTCCCAAAAAACCTTACTTGAATATCGAAAAACGAGGAAAATATCCAATGAAGTTAGACAAGTTTATCCTGGCCCAAAATATGGCATTTCTGATATCAATTCCACCGGAAAGCAACCTGGCAAAATTGCTCTCCTTTTGCTTGGTGACAAAGGTTAGAAAAAAGATGACCGGAACAGAACTCTTAAAAATAACCTCTGAGCTAATGGAAAACCCATCTAATTTGCCCTATTGGACTCAAGAGGTGATGGGACTCGATTTAGATTACAGCAGTGAAGAGTGGAAAGCTTTAGGAGAAATGGGCATAAACGATGCAGGAGAGTTTATGGCTATGGTGTCTCAAGAACTGGAAAATTTGAGTTTGTAATATCTGACCCAGGCCTGAGCAAAAAAACTCTCTTCCAACACTCTATCAAAAGGATTCATCAGAGCCGGATAGTTAAAAAACCCTGTCTAAAGACAAGGGAGCGTCAACTTTCAAGAGAGAAACAAAAATATGTCTTTAAATGTGGAACTTTTAGAGCAAAGTTTCGAGAAAATCAAACCTCGTGCTGATGAATTTGCCGCTACCTTCTACGAAAAATTGTTTACAACTCACCCAGAGTTGAAACCCCTGTTTGCCAAAACTGATATGGCAAAGCAACAGAAAAAGCTCATAAGTGCTCTGGTTTTAGTAGTAGAAAATCTCCGCTCTCCAGAGGCTTTAGGGCCAGTTCTCAAGGCCTTGGGAGGCAGACACATCGGTTATGGAGTAATTCCCAAATATTACCGTCCAGTTGGAGAAGCACTACTAAGTGCTTTTGAGCAGTCTCTCCAGCAAGATTGGACAACCGAAGTCAAGCTGGCGTGGACAGATGCCTACACAGCAATTACTGGTTTGATGTTAAAAGGCGCAGGTGTAGAAACTATACCTGAAGAAGTTCAATTAGAAACAGAGATAATCCCCGAAAAAACGGTAAGTATAGCAGTTAATCACCAACTAGAATCAGTTCCCGAAAAAGAGCCAAAATTAGCCGTAGAGGTACTGCAAAGCAGTTTCGATAAAATCAAACCTCGTGCTGATGAATTTGCCGCTAGCTTCTACGACAACCTCTTCATCGCTCACCCAGAATTTAAACCGCTGTTTGCCAATATCGATCTAGAAAAGCAACAAAAAAAGCTCATAAATGCTTTAGTATTGGTAGTAGAAAATCTGCGCTCTCCAGCAGCTTTAGGGCCAGTTCTCAAGGCCTTGGGAGGCAGACACATCGGCTATGGAGTAATTCCAAAATATTATGGTCCAGTTGGAGACGCACTGCTGATGTCTTTTGAGCAGTATCTCCAAGAAGATTGGACTCCCGAAGTAAAGCTGGCATGGACAAATGCCTACAGAGCAATTACTGGTTTGATGTTAAAAGACGCAGGTGCAGATTCTTCACCAAAGGTTGTCGCAGATCAAAAAGAGGTCACCCACCATCAGCCACAAGAATCACAGACACAATTACTGAACGAATCTAAGCCGATCGCGCCACCAACCGAGAACCAGAAAAAGCCTTTAGTATTAATTCAGTTGGATGGTGAAATTATCCAAAAAACGCTCTCGAAAATAACTGATAGTTATCAGAAATTTCAAGGTCAATCATTCATTCAGCGATTGGGTGAAGTTCTCAAAGGAATTTTAGAAAAATTCATTGATAATTTTTGGGCACAACCTGCCTGGTTAGTTGCTAGTGTTTCAGCCGTTCTGTTCATCATAATTTATGTGGCGGCAGACGATAATTCTCTGGTTGGAGAGATTGTGCAGAGTGTTGATGCTCTTAGTATGGTCGTTGCTTTAATTTTATTCATTAAGGAAGCTCCCGATCGCCGGAAGCAATTTCATTACCAAGCTTGGAGTATAGTTGATGCAGCACACGGCGTAAAAGTTAGCTATGCAAGAATTCTGGCACTCCAAGATTTGAATGAAGATGGTGTTTCGCTCAGAGGTTTAGATGCTATTGGTGCAGAGTTAGCAGCTATTAATCTCTCTCGGGCTAATCTAAGTGAAACCAAATTGAGTGAATCCGACCTCAGTAATGCCAATCTGAGCCATGCTAACCTCAATAATGCTAACCTCAGTCAGGCTAAATTGAGTGGTGCTAATCTCAGTGATGCCAACCTGAGTTTTGCTCGCTTGAGTCAGGTTAATCTCAGTAGTGCCAACCTCAGCGGCGCTAATTTAATTTGTGCGGACTTGAGTAACGCAAATATGAGCGGCGTCAATTTGACGAATGCTAGTTTGAGTGGTGCTAACCTGAATAGTGCCTACCTAATTGGTGCAAATCTAAAAGGTGCTAAAGTTAGCATTTCTGACTTGAGTGGTGCTTTACTCACAGGTGCTATTATGCCTGATGGCTCGAAGTATAAGTCTCTGGAAGATGGGGTCACAAATAAATAAATTGAGACCAACTTTTTTATGACTTTGAGGTCTGCTTTTCTACTAAAAGGGTGAGAACCCCTTGGGGAGAAAAGCTTTGGCTTACTGAAATGCGATCGCTACTAATGGTGAGAGATTACTCTTTAATTTCTGAGACATACAATGTCCCCTGAAGAAGTTGTTCCCTTGCTAAATGAACTGGTAACAGGCTTTGATGAAATGACAGAAAAATACGGTATGTCTGCGATCGCTGCCCTGTCCTATGGTATGGTTTCTCTTGCGTTATCTGTAATTTGGGTGGAAGTTGGCAAATTTAAAGATTACGCCTTAAACCGCTCCATTTAGGCGAAAAACCCATTTAATTTATTTGCTCAAAACCGGCAAACCCATAAGCAACGCTCATTCTATGGCCACCACAACCGACGACCATTACCCTTACAGTATTGCTAGTCGTCCTAGCCGTTGCCATCTGTACCCCGATTGGGGCAGCGGTGGGATTTCTGGGTTGCGCCATGTACCTGCTAGCGGCTTTGCTTTGCTGCTGGGAGCCAAGCCGGATGAACTGTATACGGGTTTGTGGGGCTACAATGCAGCTCTCACCGCGACGGCAATTGGAGGAGTGTTTTACACGCCAAACCGTCTCAGCATTTCGATTAATCTGATCTGTGCTTTCTTGGCATCGATCGCCAGCATTCTCTTAGCACCCCTGTTCTCGCTGCTGAAGCTACCCCTTCTGTCCGTGCCTTTTTCCCTTGTGACGATTGGGTGCTGTCTGATGAAGGCAGCGATCGCTGCCTTCACTCGTACCCGTGGTGCTGCATACAGTGGCGAGTCCAGAGGAACATCGACAGCGGTTCCGTGCAGCCAAGGAAACTATTGCTAGCTTCCGGGAACAACTCAGAGTCGCACTTCAGGGGCAGCAACGCCATATCTTGTTTGAGCAGGCAACTCCTGCGATTAAAGGCGATTTGCGCTACATCTTCGATGCAATCGATCGCGATCGCAGTGGGTTCCTCTCAACCCAGGAGCTTGCAACTCACTTGCATCAGGCAGGAAAAGTCCTCTCTGAGGGTGAACTTACCTATCTGTTCAACTGCATGGATAGAGAAGAGATGGCAGTGGTGCGATCGACTTTGAGGAATTTCGCGAATTAATGTTGCGCCATCAACGGTTAATGTCGAGATATACAGAATTTGTCACCTATTTCCTACCGATTGATGTCGATGCAGATGATACCATCAGTATGCAGGAGATGAATACGGCACTACGCAGTTTGAGAGAGCCACCTCTATCTGAGGATGAAATCACATTCTTACAAGAGCAAACAGGAGGCCAGTCATTAACCTGGAATCGCTTTATTGAAGTGCTGCTCATGACTTAAACCAAGATTACTAAACAATTCAATTCAGAGGTAAAAGACTATGACGACTACAGAGCGGTTTAAAAAGTTCACTATTTTGCATTCCAATGATATGCATGGAGACTTTCTGGCCGAAGCTACGGGACTCGCCGAAGGTCATGTGATTGGTGGAATGGCCTTACTTTCCGGCTATATCAATAAAGTTCGCCAGGAGGAGAAAAACGTGCTTTTTGTCATTTCTGGTGATATGCTTCAAGGCTCTACGATTGATTCGGAACATAAAGGTCTTTCAACCATAGAAATTATGAATTACCTGGCTCCTGACGTAGTGACCTTGGGGAACCACGAATTAGATTATGGGTTGCCTCACTTACTTTTCCTGGAAAAAATGGCCAATTTTCCGATCGTGAATGCCAACTTGTATATCAAAAAGTATAACAAACGCTTGATGGATCCCTATATCATCCTCAATGTAGATGGATTCGATATTATGTTCATCGGGATTATTACTGAAGAAGCTCTTAGGACATTAAAACGCGATCAAAGTATTGGTACATTCATAAGTCTTGAAGATGCCGCCTCAGAAGTGGGTAAAATTTGTAACGCCTACAAAAATGAGGACATTGACCTAACAGTCCTCATGACACACATCGGTTTTGAAGAGGATAAAAAACTAGCAGCATTGCTAGATCCGGAATGGGGTGTGGATGTGATTATTGGCGGACACTCCCATACATTTTTAGAACAACCAGCCCAAGTTAACAATATTCTGATCGCCCAAGCCGGAGTAGGCACAGACCAAATTGGACGTTTCGATATTGTAGTGGATGACGATACTAATAGCATTGTTGAATGGAAGTGGCAGCTATTACCTGTAGATAATAATCTCGCCGGGCCAGATCCAGAAATCGAAAAGCTGATCGCTACCTTCAAAGAAGGCGTAGATCGTAAGTACAATCGACTGATTGGACGATTAGCACGTAAACTGACCCATCCTAAGCGTGAAGAAGAAACAGAATTGGGGAACTTATTCGCTGATATTTTTGCCCAATTAGATTGCTTAGATGTAGTTTTTGTTGCCAGTGGTTCAATCCGGGGAAAGCAATTAGGGCCTCTAGTTACATTGAACGATCTGCAAACAGTTTTCCCTTACGAAGATACTCTCTATAAATTTAGAATTACTGGGGTACATCTGGTCAAGATATTTACACATATCATGAGGCCGGAAAACAGAATAGCTGGTCAAAGTGAGTATTTTCAGGTGAACAAGGGTATTAAGGCAGTTTACAGTGATGTCCTGCATAGGCTTGAATCTTTAAGCATTAATGGACAATCCATACAAGACGATAATCAATACACAATCTGTATGGATGGCTATCGCTACCAAAATTCCGAGCCGAATCTAGGTATAACACATCAAGAATTAGGAACCCCAAAGGTAATCACAACATCTAGAAAGGATGTCATTGAAGAATACTTGAGTCATCATCAAAATCTTGACAGCCATATCGAAGGAAGATTGGTCTACAAGTAGAGACTTTTTAAACACTTGGCGCAGCAGGTAAAACCTGCTGCGCCACAATTTGTATCGGCTTCGGATAAATTTAATGACTCAGTAATTAACATGATAGCCCTTCCAAATCAGCCCGTTCCAGTAATAGTAGATACAGACGGTGGTGTTGATGATGCCTTGGCTCTGATTATGGCATTGAATTCACCTCAATTAGACCTGAAAGCCGTCACCGTTGTCGCTGGCAATATTAACGTCGAGCAGGCCGCTAATAATGTGTTGCGCGTCATCAGTATTTTGGAGCCAGATACTTCGCCCATTGTTGCCAAAGGCTGTGAAAAGCCACTGCTGAAACCTCCCTTCAATGCCGCAGGAATTCATGGCGCAGATGGTTTGGGTGAGTTGGATAAATTTAAGGAAGCGGATGGTACACCTCGCTATCCCAAACTTACTACTAACGGGACTTAAACAAAAAATACGGTAAAAATACGTTATAATGCTTGCATAGCAAGCATATAACGTTAAAGAATGACCAATGAAAGAGACAACCCCTGCCGCGATGCCCCCCTGCTTCGATAGATGGTGTCAAAGATTTGAC
>NZ_JANMZH010000147.1:0-1305 GCF_031383065.1 Microcoleus sp. OTE_8_concoct_300
GAGGCAGCAGTGGCACGGGCTGGACTGAACCCGAGCCGTCCAAAGCTCATGGCATTCTTGAATCGCATCCACACACGTCCGGCATACCAACAAGCACTCGAGCGTGGTGGTGCTTACGAGCTTCTGAGTTGAGCAGAACAATATCTTGGTCAAGATTTGGTGCTGAAGTTTCGGCATTACTATTGTGAGGCAGAGTAAAATGACATTTATGCGAACGTGGCGATTCATAACACTTATGCTCGCCTCCTTTAGTCTCAGTTTGTCTATGACCCACCGCAGCCTAGCAGAAGTAGCGGTCTTAATCGCGTTCATTGTATGGCGGATTATGTTGTATCGAAATCAACAAAATCTAACCCCATGAACAAACTTTTCCGCCTGATTTTGATATTGCTGAGTGCGTTGATTGTCATCACATTCAACCTCAAGGGCAGTGCAAACCAACTGGACTTGGATGATAGGATCGATCGCTTCATCAAAACTCAAATGAAGACTCATCACATTCCTGGTTTGGCACTCGCCATTACTCACAATAACCAAGTGTTGCACGTTAAGGGATACAGTACAGCAAACAACGAGCGGCCTGTTACAGCACAGACCCAATTCTTGATTGCTTCGGTGAGCAAATCGTTTACCGCAATTGCAGTGATGCAGCTAGTTGAAGCGGGACAAATTAATCTGGATTCACCCGTGCAAACTTATCTACCAGAATTCACCGTGACCGATCCAGCGATCGCTGCCAAAATTACCATTCGTCATCTCCTCAATCAAGTGAGTGGTTTATCTGACGTAGGCTTTCCTGAGTTGCAGGTTTCTCAAGCAACAACAATTCGCGATCGCGTTACTAGCCTCAGTCGAGCAAGTCCCGTTGCGTTACCCGGCGCTCAGTTCCACTATTTCAATCCCAATTATGAAGTGTTGGCGCGAGTGGTTGAAGTGGTGAGTCAACAGCCATTCTCAGCCTACTTACAAACGCATATTTTTACACCTCTTCAAATGTCGCGGACGCTCAATGCAACTACAAGTGCTGACGCATTTCAAGGTGCTACCAACATGGCACAAGGACATCTGATGGCATTTGGACTTCCCTTAGCATATCCAGAAATGTCTGGTTATCTGAGCGGCAGTAGCGGGATCGTTTCCACCGCAGAGGACTTGGCAAATTATCTAATCTTCCAAACCAACAGTGGACAATTTAAAGAGACAAAATTGCTTTCTGAAAGTAGTGTGGCGCTGATGCACACTCCACCCAAAACCATCGGTAGTTCCTATGGCATGGGTTGGTTTAAGGGCAGCGAGAACGGTGAA
>NZ_JANMZH010000151.1:0-1104 GCF_031383065.1 Microcoleus sp. OTE_8_concoct_300
CAATCGAGCTCGCGCTTCTCTGGGTTATGTGCCAGTTCAGATTGGGGTGGGAATCAATACTGGTTCTTTGATTCTGGGTATTGTGGGCGGAAAAAGCCGGATGGACGGTACTGTGATCAGCGATGCGGTTAATTTGGCTTCTCGCATTGAAAGTTTGACGAAGAATTACGGGGTGTCGCTGTTAATTACTCAGCAGACTTTTGAGCGCTTGACAAATCCGGGTGATTATGCAATTCGGGTAATTGATAAAGTTCAGGTTAAGGGTAAGTCTGAATGGGTAACTGTTTATGAAGTTTTTGATGCGGATTTGGCGGAAGTTAAAGCGGGGAAGTTAGCGACTCTGCAACTATTTACTGAGGCTTTGTCTTTGTACAATATGAATAGTTTTAGGCAAGCGGCGGTACTTTTTGCGGATTGTTTGCGGCAAAATCCGGGGGATAAGGTGGCTCGAATTTATTTGGAAAGGTGTAATTAAGGAAGAAGGCAGTTCGGCAACGGATTCGCTTTCTGAGGATGTAATATCGATTCCGGTTGCACCAGAATCATTGTTGACTGTGGACTGTGGACTGTGGACTGTTGGCTGTTGACCGATGACTGTTGACTGTTGACTAATGACTAATGACTGTTGACTGTTGACTGTTGACTGTTGAAGGAGGGGTCAAAAAAATGAAAATTGCGCGAATTATTTGTTGGCCTCGGGATTCTATTTTACGCCCGACGATGAACCGCGGATTTGATATGATTCCCATGCAACCGGAAACGATATAACGGATGTAAGGGATGGAAGTCGGATGGAGGTGGGAAGAAGGAAGGAGGAAGAAGCAAGAAAAGCCAGGGTTTCAGCAATACAGAACTTACGCAAAATTTCTATATGTAGGGCTCCATGCACACGGCACCTTACCGCTTTAGTCCGAGCGAGTTTTCTGAGGACTTTAGTCCTCAGTACAAACCGAGACTCGTTATCCCGATACGATCGCCCCGATCGCACTTTACGGTTGTTCGATCGGTATTTCTATGATAAACTCGGCTCCTTGGCCCGGTGCAGACACGCAGCTGATTTTGCCACCGTGTTCTTGGACAACTTTGTAGGAAATTGACAGGCCT
>NZ_JANMZH010000161.1:0-1619 GCF_031383065.1 Microcoleus sp. OTE_8_concoct_300
GTTTAGAATTACTGCTTTACGCGGGATTGTTAATTGCCTTCGGTGTGAAACTGGCGATTTTCCCCTTCCACACTTGGCTACCTGATGCCCACGGTGAAGCATCTTCTCCCGTGTCGATGATTCTAGCCGGCGTATTGCTCAAAATGGGCGGATACGGACTGATTCGCCTGAATTTGGAACTTCTTCCTCAAGCACACGTTTACTTTGCACCGATTATGGCGGTGCTCGGCGTGGTCAATATTATCTACGGCGCACTGAATTCCTTCGGCCAATCAAACATGAAGCGCCGCTTGGCGAATTCGTCGATTTCTCACATGGGATTCGTGTTGTTGGGTATTGCTTCCTTCACGGATTTGGGAATCAACGGGGCGCTGTTGCAAATGATTTCCCACGGTTTAATCGCCTCAGTATTGTTCTTCCTCGCTGGCGTTACTTACGATCGCACCCATACAATGATCATGGACGAGATGGGCGAGATTGGGAAAGTCATGCCGAAAGTGTTTGCCTTGTTTACCGCAGGCGCGATGGCATCCCTGGCACTCCCGGGAATGAGCGGTTTTGCTAGCGAATTGTCAGTGTTTGTGGGCGTCGCAACTAGCGATATGTACAGCGGTTCTTTCCGCGCGGTGACAGTGTTCCTGGCGGCAGTAGGACTGATTTTGACGCCGATTTATTTGCTCTCGATGCTGCGACAGTTATTTTACAACTGTGGGAGACTAGCGGCTTGCGACCTTGAGGATCTAAATTTGCAGAATCAGAGAAACAATCTGGATGAAGCGGTTTGTTTCGGTAATAGTTGCGTTTTGCCGGGTGATGCACCGTTTATTGATGCTAAACCTCGGGAAGTGGCGATCGCATTTTGCTTTTTGATACCGATTGTCGGCATTGGTTTTTATCCCAACATGGCGATGCAAGTCTACGACGCGAAGACTGTGGCGGTGAACGCAGAAGTCCGCCAATCTTACATCCAAATCGCTCAAGACAATCCTCAGCTTTATGCGAAGGGATTTTTGGTTCCCAAAATTGCCCAAGCTCAAAAAGCGCCTGCTTTGGACAAAATTACAGGCTCTGAATCTGCATCGGTTTTTGGCATTGTCAAATAATCTTATCGAATTCTGTTTTTGTTGAAAATCGGGCGATCGCTTTTGTGACTGGGGCGATCGCTTTTTTGTTAACACTGAATTTCTGCAATAATCTGCGCCAGATTTTCCCTAGCATATCCCACCTCAAGAATCGATTTATCCTCCAGATCAGAGGCAACTTTGGTCAGTATATTTAGCGGTTCTTCAAAGCCTCTAGTTTTCGCAAACACAACTTGCAGCCGATTTTTCACTAATTCTAAAATAGAGCGACTTCGCTCGGGTTTACCCCCTTTTCCTTTAGCAATACTGATGCTCAAGCTGTGAGTTTTCAACAGTCGCATTCTTTCTATTCCTTGCGTCTTAACTGTCTCCAAAACCTCCGCTCGAATCTGCTCCGCTAATCTGTCGCTCACATATTGCACGATCAAAGGCTGAAGCATAAAAACAGTTTCTGTGCCATCATTTATTTTTTCAATCACCGAGCGACGACCCAGAGAATCGAGATTTTTTAGCAAATCCGAAAGCGATAAATTGACC
>NZ_JANMZH010000165.1:0-9921 GCF_031383065.1 Microcoleus sp. OTE_8_concoct_300
TGTGATACTTCCTGCAATTTGTGTTTGCGGGACTATCAAAACCTTGCTTATCACGGGTTATTGGATTGGCGACTGGCTTTAGATATGGCACGATTGGTGTCTAATCCTGCGTCGGCGATCGATCTCAACTCTTCTTGGGACCATTTCCAGAATCCTTGGCTTAACCTAGTCCAAGGCCCAATTCCTGCTACACTTCAACGCTTGGGTTATGGTGCGTCGGTGCCGTTTGGGACTCTCACTGGCTACGTTCACCAGAATGCTCGACGGCGGACAATCAAAATGATTCGACATCCTTTATGGAATGATGACCATCCAGAGTGGATTGCAGCGGTGGCAGATGCGCGATCGCAGTATCCTGGTTATCAGGTGGAGTCTGCCAACCCGTTTATGGTGCTGCGGCGACCGGGAGATTGTGCCTAATGTTGAGATATGGAAGAATCAATTTTAGCCTATTTAATATCAACTGAATGTACCAACTGGCGCTACTCGCCTTGTCCATAAAATAATAATTCTTTCTGTAACCATGATTAAATGTACCCAAAAATCACTTATGCAATGGCCTAGCCACTTTCCGACAAATTGCCCGCCAGAGGATGCCATAGAGCCATCAGAACAAGTGTACCGCTTAATTTCACAGGATTTACCTACTTCTGAAGACTTTCAAACAGTGCGCGAACAGAACCCTGGACGTCTGTTTCCTGAGAACGAAAAGGAATGTCGTGCCTGTGCTGTCTCTGTCCATACCTCAATGGATGACCTTAGTAGAATTAAGAGGAGAACGGGTCGATTTAGAAATGCTAAAGTTGCTGTAGGCAATTTAACTTCAGAGTTAGGGCTAATCAAACATACTCCATCCCCACCAGAAAAAAATAACTCTCATCATAGTTGGTGGGTTCCAGTAGGTGTAGATGCCTGGACTTTTTTCAGGACGGTTGAAGTACCTTAATATAGCATAGATATGAGCCTGCTACCACAGTTGACAAATTTAGGGAAATTAGAAATTATTGAGGTGTACGAGTATTATGATACACCATCTCTTTTTGCTTGTCAAAATCTTTCAGGACAACTATTCCTAACTGTCTGGGCAGAGCAAACAACTGAGTTTGGGACATGGCTTTATGTTCCTATTTCTCAACGGAGACTGAAGAATGTTCGCTCTGGTAATATTGAATTGCGAGATGCTTTTGTCAATGCGGAAGATGGCTTTGTTTATAAAGTTCTCATTTCGTGCGATGGTAGCCCTGATAAAGTTGAAATTATTTGGTGTGAAAATCTAATTGACGATTGGCTGCCTATGTCATATGAATTTCTTGACTTCGGTGATGTGCCTCTTCCTATTTGGGAAATTAAAGATGCACCTCGTACTGCAATGCAAATTCAACGGGAAGTCCTCAACCTTGCATTTCAATTCCGTACCACAAACCCAACTGAAGCCCCAGTAGCATTTTTGGGAGGAATTTTAGAGTCAGTACAAAGTTTCTTTAATGCTCTTGGTCAAGCAATAGATGGTACGCCAACTCCAACAGGAATGATACCTCGTTCAATTACTGAAAAAACACAGTTAACTGTACTAGGAACTTACCCAGGTTCTTTTGGCATAGAACTAGCAACCTTACCTAAAAAAATAGAAAAAGATAACGCTAATTCTTTAGTGGAAATTGCTCTTAACGAATTTTGGGAATTGGTTAAAATGAGTGGTGACCCTGAAAATAACGCAGATATTTTACGCCAGAAGCTCTGGAGATTGAAAAGTAGAGTAGCTTCTGCATATAGAGATTTTCTAATGAATTTATATAAATCTGAAACTAATCTTCGTTTTAACTGGGGTTCTCCTAATCTGGAACGAGGAGGTTCTGTAGAATTACCCCTTTCATCTATAAAAAAAGCCTTAGAAGTCATTAATCGAACTGAAGATGAAACAGTAAGAGAGTATGAAATTGTGGGTAAACTGATTGGACTGCATATCAGAAATAAAAGTTATGAAATTTTGAATAGTGAAACTAACAAAAAATACTCAGGGCGTATTATTGATGAAGCTATACCTAGTGTTAAAACAGCAACTCTAAGTATAGTTTACATTTCAACTATTCGGGAAGTTAAGGAAATATCGCCCACTATTCCAGAGGGAAAACTGAAATATAAACTTTTGGCTCTGCGTCCCTACAGAAGCTAAGAGCTTAGCGTAACAGCCTGGATAATAAAAGTTATGCTATTTTGTTTAAAAATTAATCCCGACGGCGAAGCATAATCTCTAGATGTCCCTTTTTGTACAAAGTCTTTAAGAGTTCCCATACCTCCTGATTTTGTGGCAAACTTTGACGAAGTTGGCTAATGGCGATCGCACTGTTGTCAGAGCTAATGGCATTTAAAAGCTGTCTTTCTTCCTCCTGAAGGCTTTCATCTCTTTTAAAATGAATTTCTTTCAATTTATCCTGAAGAACCTGACCGTATTCAAAAATAGATTTGAGTTGGGTTATTCGTTCTTCAAGGTTGGTTAAGTTGTCGATCGCAGATCGCAACTGTTCTCTTTGTAATGATAGCTGTGTTTTTAAATCAGTGAGTTGACTCAAAAACTCTGTCATATCGTGGTTACGTTCTTGGGAAATAAAGGAAAAATCACGCTCCAATTGCTCCCATTCTGAAACCAAACCTTCGCAGAATTTTTGCAAAATTTCCCACAAAACTCCTTTCATAATGTGGTAAGATCCATCCCGGTCTTCATCATCAAATTTGCATCTATTTTTCAAAGGAGATTCATTAATTGAAATTAGATCCAGTAAGACTTCGTAACGACTAAGCATTTGCTCGAAAGCCTCTCGACGCGAGCGCTGTTCACCATTAATTTCCTCTTCAAGTTCAACCAAAGGTTGTTGCAGTAAATCGTACTGTCTAAAACTCTCAAGCTGATTGTTGCTAAAATGCTTAACAACCCGGTCAACAAAGTCATCATCATAACGCATCAAGCGAACTGGGTCTTTCTTCAAATTCTCTCGTAAAATCTGTGCTCGATTTAGAATAATCCGCCACTTCTCTAAACCATCTACCAACTCCTCAAGCCTTATTTTAGTGGTTTCGTAAGTTAGCAAAAACTGCTGACAATGCTTTAGCTGATGATGCAATGCAAGTATATCAATTTCATTTACTTTAAGCGAACTAGCTAGGCTTTGGCAATCTTTATCTAGCTGATTTACTTGCCTTTCCAAAATTATCCGGTAGTCATTGAGACAAGATTCTAGGCCGCTATCACTCTCAATCATTTGACTAATTTTAGAAGAATTCAAGTCTAGGGTAAATTTTTCTAGCCTGAGTTTAATTCCACGCAGTTCTTTTTGCAGGGTTGAGCGCCTCTCAATGCAAAAATTTTCTAGAAGCTCCCGTTCGGCTTGAATATTTCTATGAACTTGGTCGAGAGCTACCTCAGACTCATGGTTAGCATCAAGAATTTTTTCCTCCTCATTTATCTTTTCATTGATTTCATGTAAAATCGTCTCATCAAAAGTTTCAATTAACGAAGAAACCCGAACGCGGAGTTCTTTTAATTGAGCATTTAACTCATCTGGCTCTAATTCCAAACTGGCTTCGCGGATAACATCCGTTGAACGCGCCCACTCTATGTAGCGTCGCCGCTGCAACCATTCAAGAGCTTCTTGGAACTCGTCCTCAAGATAGCCAAGCAGTTTAACTGCTTTCCATAACTTTGAATACTCTAATGCTTTAACATCTTGCTGTCCCCACGCCGTCTCAACTGTCTGTGTTCTGCCTTGTGATTGCAGTTTTTCTTTAATAAACGATTCCAAAGGATGTTCTGTAAATTTAACTTGGGAATTTCCTTCTTTCCGTTTGGCAATTTTCTCCCCGCTCATCAAGCCATGTTGTTTGAAAACTGCTAAAACACTGGGTAGGCTAGAACTTCCCATTTCAAACAAATTTTCAAATTCTTCTTTGGAAACTTGATATAACTGACGACCTTTGCGAACAGATAAAGGTATTTTTTCCAACAGTAACTTATATTTACGTAACGTCGGGTTCAGATTATTATAGAAAGACTTATAATCGGTAAATAAGGCTTTACATTTTTGATAGAACACTGATTCGATAAGTTTACTGTCTGAGCCATTTACCCCCTTGAGGCCCCCAATTTCCCAAGTTTGAGGCGAAATCGCCGGAAACAGCAATCGCATGGCATACTGGTGACACTCTTGGCGATGGTGTTCTAATCTAGAGCGATCGGCTTTACTGACTTCAGGATTTTTTGAGAGCCAGTCTTGAATATAATGAGACAGACTCAGCAGCGTACAAACAGAACATTGTTCGGAAGGCATGACTTTGCGGAGTAAGCCGAAGGATGTGGGATATTCGCCTTCAAAACTTCGACCTAACTGAAGATGGAAGTCTACTTGATTAGTTCCGGCGATCGCAGTTAAAACTTGTGGAACGACGGTTGCTTTTAGCTCATAGCTAAAGTAAAACCGCCAATCTAAGTGAGTTTCTTCAGGAGCTTGAAACCTCATTAAACCAGATTCTTTACTCCCAACACTGATAACAAGAGAACGCTTAGGAAAATCCGCATTATATCTTTCGGGAGCCCCATCTAATAAATTAAAAACTCCAAATCTATCCTGCTTCCACTCCCCTTTATAACGCCAAGACCAATTGGCTTTCTGACCGGTTCTAGAAACTGGGAAGAGTAAAGAAATAATTTCCGACTTGAAAATCGTTGTAGCCATCTCTTTTTTTTGAGTATCGTTCCACTCTCCAAACCATTGCTGACGAAATCGATTTAAAATTTTATCTACAACTGTGGGAATGCTTGTCTGAAGAAGGGCGACTAAAGCAAAAGTGCGCTCAGTCGGCTGTATAATGTGCAGCCCGTAAAAATTGTCATCTTCTGCTAGTTTTTTCAACTCCTTTAAGAGGTGAAATTGTTTAGCTACATTTTCAGAAAGACCGGAAGGGAAACCCGCGAGTAACTTGATTACCTCTCGTCCTTTGGGGTGTTTTGGAAAGGAGATCAACGGCTCCAAGGTTTTGATAGTATTGCTAATTTTGTGTTGTTCCGTACCATATAACTGTACTTGTCCTTCTAGATAATCCTGAATCAAATCTAAAGGAGTATAGGGACGCTGATTATTTTGAGCAAAATGGACGATGCGTTTAAATACTTCAATGACGGTGCGAGGGCCATTGCTAAAGTTTTGCCGATCGCATAATTGCCCTAAACTTTCAATTGTTGCTGGATGTGCCAAGTGATTTTGCTGCGCCTTGTCTTCCAGAAAATTAGTACACAAATAATTCCACAGTTTTCCTGGGAACTCAGAACTGTACGCACCAGCTAATCTAAGAGATACTTTCTGTTCCTTCATACGGTGAATAATATCACCAGCTTGTTCTTCAATAGCTGATTCAGTCGGAGTAGTCGGCATACTTAGAATTAATGCAACAGGCGTAGAACCCAAAGCTCGCATTCCTTTAACTAAATCGCTCAAAATCTGGATGCGAACGCTAGCACCTTCTTCTGTTCGCAGAAATTCTTGGCTTTCATCCGCAAATATTGCTAAACCTGCAAAACCTGCTTGTCGGAGGAGAGAAACTGTCTCCTGCCAAAAATTCAAAACATTATCAGTATTTGTGGTGTCAGTATTTAATTGTTGAATAATTTTTAAAGCTTTGTCTTCAGATAACTTGTACTTGAGCGCTATTTCTGCTGCTATATTTTGCTGAGACTTCAAGCCATATTTGCGGTACAGTACCTCAATCTGAGGAATAAATTCTGGTTGGAGGCACGTTTTTATCCAGCCATAAGTGGCAACCATCAAATCTCCCAGCTCTTTAAACTTGAAAGGCGGCACCGCGATTATCTTATGATCCTGACACTGCTGCCATAAATAAATTAGTGTTGCTGTCTTGCCATACCCATAGTCGGCACTGAGGTAGCCAGTAACAGGTTTACCCTTACCAATTTCCTCAATCAAATGGTCTTTTAGAGTTTTTACGGGTTCAATTGGGTTATAGCTGCTTGCATATAGATTATAAACTCTGGCTACTTCTTGAGGCTCATTTTCTATCTGGGAGGGATTGACTGTATCGACAATTGCTTGGATAGAGTCTAGTTGTTCTAATAATCTTTTCATGGATTGTAAATATAAAGTGTGTCTCGGAGAATGCTAATACTTAGCTAAAGCAATTGAGTCCACTCAGGGGATTGAGTCAGCATTACCCATTGTCCGTATCCCCCTTCATAGCCACAGTCAAAGAAGCCACCTCGATCATAATCATAGGTGCATTTAGCATTATCTATGCTACCATCTAATCCGCTCGGATCTAGCAACAACATTTGACAAATAGCCTCTTGAACTTCTTCTCGCAAGAAAATCTTGACTCCATAGGTTCGTTGTTGCTGTTTGTAGATTGTGTCTACTGCCTGAAGTAAAATAGGAGCGGCGCTGAAGTAGCGACGGCTGAAGTGTTCGTATTTGCCTTCTGGTTCTATAACACTGGGTGATAACGATCGCAGCCAATTGAGGGCACCAGCCACACTCGTATCACTAAATGCTATTTCACTGGTAGGTAGTTCAAACTTCACAGCAGCCTTTTCAATTACTTCTCCAACTAGGGACTTTTTTTCGGGCGGTGATAAAACAACTTCTTTTCGCAACCAGAGTTGTTGTACAACTGTAGCATAAGTCCAAGAAAACCTTTTTTCAGCTTCTTCTTGGTGTAGATTATAAATTACTAAATGTAAAAAATCTCCTAGCAATTCGGGGTTAGACTCTTGAATTTTAGCTGCAACTTGACCAAGAGGTGTCAGTGAGGGGGGAGTTTTTTTTGAAATAATTGAAAGATTTCGCAAGAATGGAAATACCACTTTTTGGAGAACGGAAAGCCCTAAATTACAACTAGCTCCAAGTTGTTCAAAATTTGTTTCTTTATTTCTCAAAAAATCAAGAATTATAGCTACTCTTTCTAGAGTAGTATTTTGCTGAATATGTAAAGTTAATTTATTGCTCATAAAGCGCGTTCTAAAGTATCTAACCAAGCAGTCAAATTGTGCATAATCCGATATTCTCTGCTGGTTCTCAATTTATCAATACTTTGACAAAAGTAACATGAATGTTGCGTAGATTTTTTGAGTTCCTCTAGACCAGTTTTAGTAGTTTCAAAACCGCGTCTAACGGTAATTTGAATTTGAGAAGTACCCGGAAAAAAGATGCTGCCGAAGGCTCCTGCTTTTGACCAGGTTGAGCTATCTAAGCTATGGGGTACAAGGGAGTTGTTGCGGAGGCGATAAAAGCTGTTTGGACCGCCAATTCCAAAGCAGTGAACTTTCATGTTTTTTTCGCGGGCGATACTGCCAACAATCTTAAACAATGCCAAACTAGATTCAGAAATCATATTAACGCTGCCGTTGGGTCCTGACGTTCCCCAAGAGCCAAAGCCGATACGGGTAATACCCATTTTTGCATAGGTTTCAAGGCAGCGATTGATTTGGTTGATAGTGCGTCCGTGTACGGGGGCGATCGCGCGTTCTTGTACATAAACAGGCATTTTACCGAAAAATTTTTCGCAATGGTAAAGCGTTTCGCGAACTTTGTACTCCACTATTTCATCGGAATCAGTTGAGATGGGTACGATATCGGGCAATACATACCCATCTGCCCAGGTATTATTGCGATAAAAATTATCTAAAAATTCCAGCAGTTGATCGTAAGTAAATTTCCCCTGTTGCACCTGATATGCACCGCAATCTAGCCAGACTTCCGAAATGTTTCCCACATCTTTTTGTTGGCGAAAGTATTCTGTAGTAGAAGCTGGGCACGTTATCGGTGAGTAAAGAACGTTTTCAAAGGGATTACGCCGATCACCGCTAGAATTCCACAACTGCCGACTGCGTTCAATCTCAGGGCCGCCAGCACTTACGGCAGCCACAAACTTGGGAATTGTCAGGAGAATATTAGAACATAATATCTTTTCCCAAACAACCAAAGAGCGGCGTTTACCAGGTTCAATTTGTACCCGATCAAATCCCATCTTGTTGTAAAACCCGTTAGCTTCTATGTCCAGGGGGCATTTTAGGCGCAGTTTTGTAATACCGCACTTCCTACTGTGTTTTTCCCATGCACAAATAAGCTGACGACCCATGCCTAGCCTGCGGTGGTCGGGGGAAACGCAAAGATGGTAAAGAGTAGAGATTTTGTCTCGACGGTGATGAAAATGGAGAAAGCCGAAGGGGTGGTAAAGAATTTCACCGCTTGCGATCGCTTCTGCCAGAACTGCCCGATTCACAAAGCCTATCTCTTGCCGATGCACATCGGCAAGCACCTTAATCTGAACTAGCTCCTCGCTCGAAGCAAATACCACCTTTGACTCTAAACACCTAGTCTGCACACATACCTCACTTCTTCCAACCAACGAACGTAGACAAGTGTAGCCGATGTCCGCACCTGTTAATTTTACACTTGTTGCTTGCGGTAAAATTTATACTATTAATTGTATTGTAATTTTACGACTTTATTAAACTTTTGCATTACTAAATTTTTGGATTAAAACATTACATCTTGATTAGTTAATTGTTTGATAGAATAACTTACTTAACCAGGAGCTATGCAAGTCTCCTAATTAATAAGGTGGACCCGATAAGAAACCCCTGATAATGTAATATATCTATCCATAATCAAAGTCGGACAGGCTCTCTGGAACTTACGGTGATATTTTTATCTAATTAGAAAAGCAAGCTAATACACGATCTCGAAAATTGTCAAAATTAGAAAAGCCATATCCTTGTCGCATAATCAACTTAATTCGATTATTTATCCCCTCCATCACTCCACTTGTTGTGCGATTAAGAAAGTAATTACAAATTCCTTCAAAATGATTGACAATTGTCGAAGCTGATTCTTGGAAAAATATTTGCGCATAATTCAGCCAATCCTTGAACTCTGTCTGAGCTATTGTGACGGTCATATTGGTCTCATATATTTCTCGAAACTCTTCTTTCATCTCGTAGGCAATTCTTAAGCATTCTGATTTCTGCAAAATTATTTCCAACTTTTCAATTTGAGCGTGTTCAAGGTTGATTCGATTACTCAATAATAAATATTTACTCCCTCTGTCTGTAATTCCTATTCCTCGACGCAACTTATTCAAGTCTTTATTAACTGCTTTCATCACGTGAAAACGGTCAATAACAAGTTGAGCATTTGGAAATACTTGTTTTATAACTTTTGGAAATCCTCCCCACATATCAACACTCACTTCCTCAACTTGTTCTCGAACCTTAAGCGGTTGCCTCATAAGGACTTCAACTATATCTTGCTGACGGTGAGAGTCAATCATTTCAATCAAATTACCCCCCTCAATGTCACTGACAACAGTTACGAAACTTCCTTTTCCTTTGCGCATACTTATCTCATCTATACTTACTCGTTTGACTGACTCCCAACAGTTTTTTTTTTGAGAGAAATTGACCTGAGTAAAAATACCTTTAACTTCGTCATAACTCAATTCTTCTTCTCGCCCAATTTGTGATATGCTCGACTGTTGAACACGCGCATAAATATTTTGCTCGTATCGTTGAGTATGCCGTCTTTTTTTGTCAATAAATTCTAATTTTTCTGTAATGTAACGTTGACAATTAGGGCAGTAAAACTGCCGACGAGGCACTTGTAAATATACAAAACGACCAAAAACTGACAAATCCCTGACTAATATAGGTCGATTTTGATGCAGTTCTTCTGTATAATTATTACAGTGAGGACAAACTATTTCTGAAGCTAAAGCGCTCAGTTTAAAGTAAATTTTTCCTTCAATTTGAGTGCAAGTTTCAACCTTGACTCCAGGCAAGTCTAATAAATAGTCTAAATGAAAGCTCATTACTTTAACTGTATTGGTTGATCTATTTTACACCATAAACTCAGGAGAGCC
>NZ_JANMZH010000398.1:0-18298 GCF_031383065.1 Microcoleus sp. OTE_8_concoct_300
ATTTTTTATGAGGCTGCATAGAATCCGATCCCCCCTAGCCCCCCTTAATAAGGGGGGGACAAGATTCCCATCAAAGTCCCCCTTATTAAGGGGGATTTAGGGGGATCGAGATATGTGCAACTTCACATTAAATTGGTATTACAGTTAAATCTAGACTTCGAGAACTTATTAGCCATAATTGTCAAGCCAAGATAGCCATTTCGCTTAAGGCACTAAGGGGAATTGCGGTTGACATACTATTTTGTGTTAACTAGAATAAGCAACTAAACCCTATCCTATCGTTTCCGCCGAAATCGGAATCATAATTTTTCGAGTGCAGTGCGATCGTCGGGCTCGCATCATATCATTTCCGCAGGCATGAGAAAAAATATACTTACCTAAGCTATCAGCATAATTTCAATGAATACCTTGACACTTCCCGGCTACCAAATCACCGCCCCTATCTCCGACGGCTTTAATACCAGCGTTTACCGAGGCATTAGAGAATCAGACCAACAACCAGTCATCATCAAAATCCTCAAGGCCGAATTTCCCACCCTAGAAGAAATTACCCGCTTAAAAAACGAATATAAGATTACTCAGCATTTACACGTAGAAAGCATCGTCAAATCCTACAGCCTCGAAACATATCAAAACCGTTTCGCCCTGATTTTAGAAGACTTTGGCGGCCAGTCCCTCAGCCAAACCCTCTCAAAAAAACTTAACTTAACAGCATTTTTAAACATTGGCATTCAATTAACCTCAGCACTCAACTCACTGCATCAAAACTGCATTATCCACAAAGATATAAAACCATCTAATATTATCATCAACCTGGAAACAGAAACTGTCAAAATTAACGACTTCAGCGTCGCTTCCCGGCTGAGTAAAGAAAACCCCCAAATTAACAGTGCTAACTTAGTTGAGGGTACAGTCGCCTATATGTCTCCCGAACAAACCGGGAGAATGAACCGCACCTTAGATTATCGCAGCGATTTCTATTCCCTCGGCGTGACATTTTACGAAATGCTGACAGGCGAATTGCCCTTTAACAGCACTGATATTTTGGAACTCGTGCACTGTCACATTGCCAAACATCCCGTGCCGCCTTGTAAATGCAGAAGAAATGCAGAAAATAGCGATGAAATTCCCCAAGTCGTTTCTGATATTGTCATGAAGCTTTTGGCTAAAAATGCAGAAGATAGGTATCAGACTGCAGAGGGGATCAAAGCAGATTTAGAAAAGTGTTTGAAGTATTTGCAGACAACAGGGGAAATTGTTGATTTTGTACCGGGAGAGTGGGATCGATCGGGACAACTGTCAATACCTCAAAAACTCTACGGGCGAGAAGCTGAAGTCGATCGCCTACTCGCTGCTTTTGAACGAGTCAGCGGCATTGAGGAGCAGCCACCGCCAGAAAATGCGGAAAATCTAACTGCTTGTTCGCAAAGCGAAATAGTGCTAGTTTCCGGTTATTCTGGGATTGGCAAAACCGCGATTGTCAATGAAGTTCATAAGCCAATTGTCCGACAGCGCGGCTATTTTATCAAGGGCAAATTTGACCAATTTAAGCGTAACATTCCTTATGCAGCTTTGATTCAAGCTTTCCAGTCCTTAATCGGGCAGTTACTGACTGAAAGTGCCGAAAATTTCCAAGCTTGGCGGGAAAAATTAGCGGCGGCTTTGGGTGCAAACGGTGCAGTTATTGCTGAGGTGATTCCTGAAATTGAGCTAATTATTGGCAAACAGCCGGAAGTGCCGCAATTGGGACCTGCCGAATCTCAAAATCGCTTTAATCGAGTCTTTCAAGAGTTTATAGGTGTCTTCACTAATCAAGCACATCCGCTGGTCATTTTTTTAGATGATTTGCAGTGGGCTGATTCGGCATCGCTGAATTTAATGCAATTGTTGGTTGGCGATTCGGAAAGTCGATACCTGCTTTTGATCGGTGCTTATCGGGATAATGAAGTTAATCCGACTCATCCGCTCATTCAGGCGATCGAGCAAGTTGAAAAAACGCGCACTCCTGTTCATCATATCGTCTTGCAACCGTTCAATTTCGGCAATGTCTACGAATTACTCGCCGATACCCTCACCGTTAACGACAAGCTGGGATTGCTGGCTGAGTTAATTTTTCACAAAACGGGCGGGAATCCCTTTTTTATCACGCAACTGTTGCAAGCGCTTTATCAAGATAATCTGTTAAAATTTGAATTTAACAGCGGTTGTTGGCAGTGGAGTTTAGAGGAAATTCAGGCGATCGATATTACTGATAAAAGCGTCGTGGAACTGGTAGCCAGCCGCATCGAAAAACTGCCAGAAACCACGCAAGAGGTGTTAAAATTGGCGGCTTGTATTGGCGATACATTTAACCTCGATGTCTTGTCAATTGTCCACGAACAATCCCATGCGCGAGCAGCTAGTACACTCTGGGCGGCGCTGCAAACTGGATTGGTTCTCCCCTTGAGCAATGCTTACAAGATTCCGCTGGTTGGAGGCTGGGAATCGGACAATTTGCGATCGATCCTTTCTGCTTCCCAATCCAAGATTTCCTACAAATTCCTACACGACAGAGTGCAGCAAGCAGCTTATTCTCTGATTCCCGACGGCGAAAAGCAAGCAACGCACCTAAAAATCGGTCAACTGCTACTCAAAAATACTCCCGCCTCTGAGATTGAAGAAAATGTCTTTGATATTGTCAACCAACTGAATGTCGGCGTTGAATTCCTCGCCGAAAAAGCCGAAAAATATCAACTGGCAAAACTTAATCTGATCGCTGGGAAAAAAGCTAAAGCATCCAATGCTTACGAAGCTGCTGCCAGATATTTGAATGTCGGTTTGGGACTGATCAACCCCCTTGGCGTGGGAAGTGTAGGGGGGTCTAGTTGGGAGACTGATTATGACTTGACGCTGAATCTTCACGTAGAAGCAGCGGAGGCGGAATATCTCAATACTAACTTTGGGCGATCGCAAGAATTAGCTGATGTCGTTTTGCAACAAGCAACAAACCTGCTCGACAAAGTTAAGGTTTACGAACTGCAAATCCAGTCTTATTTGTCTCAAAACCAGATGATCAAAGCCATCGATACTGGTTTAAAAGCTTTGGAAATATTGGAATTTACCCTGTCGGAAATCCCCCCAGAGGGTCTGGCTGCAATTAAGTTACCTCAGCTTGAGGAACTAGAAAACCTTCCGGTAATCACTGATGGCTATCAGTTAGCCACAATGCGGATACTCTCGGCTGTTGTTTCTCCTGTTTTTGTGGCAAAACCCGAACTCTTGCCGCAGATCATTTTCACAATGGTCAATTTTTCTATTGAACGCGGTCATTCAGCACTTGGGGCGATCGCCTATAGTTGGTACGGCTTGCTGCTGATAGGGATATTAGGAGAGATAGACGCTGGATATCATTCTGGACAGCTAGCTTTGAAGCTATTAGACGAATTCAAGGCTAAACAACTTAAATGCAAAGTTTACCACCTATTTAACACTTTTGTCCGGCACTGGAAAGAACACGCTAGAGAGACAATTGCACCCTTAATAGAGAGTGTTCAAAGTGGCCTTGAAACAGGAGATTTAGAATTTAGTAGTTATGCTGCTTTAAACAGTTGTTCTTGCCCATTTATGATTGGTCAACCGCTAGAAACTGTCGAAAAAAAACAAGTAAAATACTTTACTTTAACACAGAACTTAAAACAAGAACTTTCGATGGAATTGCTGGGAATATGGGGGCAAATTGTTTTAAATTTACGAGGAAGAGCCGCGAATCCATCTCAATTAATAGGTGAAAGGTTTAATGAACAAGAAATGTTGCCTCGGCTGCACCAAGCTAATAATTCTATGTCAGTTTTTAATGTTTATTTCGCTAAAATGCTGCTTTTTTACTTGTTTAAGAAACCCGAAGAATCCGTGGCTAACGCATCTTTAGCAGCCGAATATGCACCAGCAGCAATTGGCTTCATGATGATCGGGACACACAATTTTTACTATTCACTGGCACTCCTGGCTGTGTATCCCACTGCTGACACTGGAGAACAAGAAAAACACTTGATGCAAGTAGCAGCGAATCAGGAAAAAATGCAGAAATGGACGCACCACGCCCCCATGAACTATCAGCACAAGTACGACCTAGTAGAAGCAGAAAAAGCGAGAGTTTTAGGTAAATATTGGGAAGCATCAGATTATTATGACAAAGCCATTCAAGGAGCCCAAGCACAGGAATACATCCAAGACCAAGCACTCGCAAACGAACTTGCAGCCGAGTTTTATTTGTCTTGCAACAAAGACAAAATCGCTCACGTCTATCTCACAGAATGTTACTACGGTTACATCGCCTGGGGAGCGATCGCGAAAGTCAAAGATTTAGAAGCCAGATATCCCCAATTAGTCGCCCAAACCCTCAACCGAGAAACCAAAACCCACGATTTAAATGTCACGGCGACGACAACAAGCACTAACAGCGATTTTAGCAATGCCTTAGATATCGGCACATTCATCAAAGCATCTCAAGCTATTACCAGCGAAATTGTCCTGGATAAATTGCTCGCCCGTTTAATCAAAATTTTGTTAGAAAATGCCGCCGCTCAAAAAGCAGTGCTGATGCTCTACAAAGATGGCAATCTTTTTATACAAGCTACCTGCACTGCAGAGGAAAATCAAGCAAATGTCTTGCAATCCCTTCCGGTGGAAATTAGTCAAAATTTGCCATTATCGATTGTAAACTATGTTGCCCGAACTCAAAAACATTTGGTTTTAAACAATGCAGCCTCTGACGGATTGTTTACCGAAGATCCGTATATTTCTAGCTATAAGCCTAAGTCAATCCTTTGCAATCCAGTCATTTATCAGGGCAAACTCACAGGCATTCTTTACCTGGAAAACAACTTAACCGTGGGTGCATTTTCTCCCGCAAGATTGGAAGTTTTAAAGTTGCTGACTTCTCAAGTTGCTATCGCCATCGAGAATGCCAGACTGTACGCGCAACAGCAAGAAAAGTCGCAGCAACTCGAACAATCTTTGCAGAAATTGCAGCAAACCCAAGCTCAACTCGTGCAAACGGAAAAAATCTCAAGTTTGGGGCTGTTGGTAGCAGGAGTTGCTCACGAAATTAATAACCCCGTTGGCTTTATTGCCGGCAATCTCCACCACGCTAATGCTTATGTCAAAGACTTGATTTCCCTTGTCAATCTTTACCAACAGCATTATCCGCATCCCATGCCGGAAATTGCAGAAGCAGCAGAGGAAATTCAACTCGATTATCTAAGCGAAGATTTGCCGAAAATGCTGGGTTCCATGCAGCTAGGAACCGATCGCATCCGCGATATAATGCAATCATTGTGCAACTTCTCGCGAATTGACGGCATCGAGAAAAAACCGGCCGACATTCACGCAGGCATCGACAGCACATTGATGATTTTGCAGCACCGCTTGAAAGCAAAACCGAAACGTCCAGCAATTCAAGTGATTAAAGAATACGGCGACTTGCCTTTGGTTAAGTGTTACATTGGGCAACTCAATCAGGTGTTTATGAACTTGCTGGGAAATGCGATCGACGCTTTGGATGAGTCAAATGGCGATCGCACTTATGCTGAGATGGAACGCGATCCTAATATTATCCGCATTTCCACCGAAGTGAAACAACAAGGAAAAGGTGAAAAAACTGATTCTTTTGCGGTGATTCGGATTCAAGATAATGGGGCTGGGATAGCTGAAGCAACGCGGTGTAAAATGTTCGATCCGTTTTTTACAACCAAACCACAGGGGAAAGGTACGGGATTGGGACTATCGATTAGCTATCAAATTGTTGCTGAAAAACACGGTGGGGTGATGGAGTGTTTTTCCGAACCGGGAAAAGGTGCGGAATTTGTCCTAGCAATTCCGTTGAATTAGAATTATAGCCTTTATCAGTAACATGAGGTGCTCATAGGGCATAGGGCATCGGGCATAGGGCATAGGGCATCGGGCATCGGGCATTGGCCCGCGCAGGGCATTGGCCCGCGCAGGGCATTGGGCATCGGGCATAGGCATAGGACTCGCCCCCATACCTCACCACGCTTGAGAACCGCTATAAATCTTAACCGCAGATGAATGCAGATTCATAACATCCTCTGCGGTTAAAATATTCCTCAAGATACAGGAAAATAAACAACAAGCATCGAAATATTTGGGTGAGCCCGGGCGATCGCTTCCGCTTCTTTGACAGTTCCCGGTTCCACAATTTCTGTTGCTGAGAAATTGTTGTTAAAATCAGCAAATCGTGTTCTAACAACTGCTGCGAAACTAGCTTGATAAAATTTCTCCATCTATCCTCGCGATCGGTTCAACTGAGAGGTTGCACCATTCTCAATAAGCTTTTTATGAACAGGCAAGATGCCTGTTCCACAAAGAGTGAATTTTCTTGTGGAACAGGCATCTTGCCTGTTCTTGAGAATGGTGCAAGATGTGAGTTCAACCGCACAAACAGCAGCATGGGCGACAGTTTCCGCAGCAGCCAAAAGTTGAGTTTGCTGCATTTTCTCTGCAGGCGAAAGAGAGACACAGACATATAGCCTTTCTCAGTAACATGAGGTACTATCGGGCCTAGGGCATAGGGCATACCTCACTTTCTTGAGAACCGCTATATATCCCAAGATCGACTTTGGCAAACTCGGTCTAATTCAGAAACCCGGTTTCTTAAAAAAACCGGGTTTTTCACCACAACAGACAATTTAAATGGGTTAGTCTTGGACGCGAAAAAACCCGGTTTCTACGCAACGTACTTAACCGTACCCTTACGGTAGCTAAGTATGTATTTGTTCTCAAGATTTTTCCATCTAATTTTCTATGATAGGCTAAGCGATCGACACAATACTAGCGTGAGCGTAAGGCTCTTTGTTAGTCGGCAAAACCTCCAGATTAATTTGCAACGAATCCAAAGCCGGATTTTCGGCTAGCAGCTTTTGCGTCAAACCCTTATTAACAATTTCAAAGAAATCCGTTTCATTGGGATAATTAGTCAAGAAACTGTCGATGCTTTCGGCAATCGGCACAAAGTTTGGATACTCATCCTGCCTAATTCCTGGTTTGTACTGATATTTGACATCAATATTGAGGTTATTCAAACCCTGGTGATTGATCGAGTAATTAGGAAGCTTGAACTCCCAGCCTTCGCCTAATTTACCATCTTGAGTGCGAGTAACGGTACTGCCGTTCTCGTAAGGCTCTCGGTTCGTCGGTAAAACATCCAAATTAACCGTCACAGACGAAAGTACCGGATTGTCGGCAATAATTTTTTGGGTCAGATTTTTGTTGACAATTTCCCAATAATCAGTTTCGTTCGGGTAGTTAACTAGGAAGTTATTAATACTTTGGGCAATGGGCACAAAATCAGGATACTGATTATTTTGAATCCCGTCTTTGTACTTATAATTTACATCGATATTGAGGCTGTTTAACCCTTGATGCTGAATTGGGTAATCTGCCAATGTAAAATTCCATTTCTCCGTCAGTTGAGCAGCGGGCTGAGTTCCTTGAGGATTGCTGGGTTTAGTGCGAGTAACTTTGCTGGTTTGTTTGTAGGGCACGTTTTGGGTTGGCAAAACGTTTAAATCTATCTTAATTGCCGCCAAGGCAGGATTTTCGTTGAGGATAGTTTGAGTCAAGTTTTTATTGACCACTTCCCAAAAATCAGTTTCGTTCGGATATGTGGTTAAAAAGTTATCAATCTTATTGTAGATGGGCACAAAGTTGGGATATTCATTGGGAGCGATTCCCGGCTTATACTGGTAATTGACATCGAGATTGAGCGTGGTCAATTCATCGTGATTCATTGCGTAGTCTTTTAAGGACAAATTAGCATTTTCTTGGATTTGACCGGAACGACTGCGGAAAACTGTACTTTCTAGATTGTAGGGAAATCTGTCCGTTGGCAAAACTTCAAGTTGAATCGTCACATCTGTCAGTGCCGGATTTTCATTAAGCACCTTTGCCGTCAAATTTTTGTTAACAATTTCAAAAAAATCTGTTTCGTTCGGGTAGTTAACTAGGAAGTTATCAATACTTTGGGCAATGGGCACAAAATCGGGATATTCGTTCGGGGTAATTCCCGGTTTTAACCCGTAACCAATTTTGATGTTTAGGGTGTTTAAACCTTGGTGATTAATGGTGTAATCTTTAAAATTGAAAGCCCAGTTTTCATCAGGAAATACGGAAGAAGTTTGGGATAGGGTGAGTTCTGGCCCGCCACCACTATCACCAACAGGAATATCCATCCCTGTCAGTTTGTCTCTCTGAACTTGAGTGGAGACAGCGCTCTGGGATTTTAGACTACTATCAACTTTAAGATTGTCGCCTACTGACGATTGGAGACCGAAGTCGGTGAATGATCCAAAAAGGTCGATCGCACTACCAGTCGCAGCAGCCGCCCAATCTGGTTTTTGAGTCACATCGTAGCGGGTATCAAATAAACCATTGGTATTGCCGAGGGCACTTTGGCCGATCCGATTTAAGGGATCGAAGTTACTGCCAAATAAGTCTGGTGTTCCCGCTGAAACGCCCGCAACATTTCCAGGAACCTGATTTTCTTCAAACAGTCCTGCTGTGTTAAACATAAGCTATTTTTGTTAGATACACCCGCCACCGGGAATTAATTTGACTAAACTCTACCCTATTTCCCAAAAAAGTCAAGTAGTTTAAGAATTTTTTTAGATTTTACCAGAATTCAACCTGAAATTTGTCCCCTTTCTCAATCCTCTCGTTGGCCGTTGCATCGGTATTGTTCAAATGTCAAACAGTCAACAGTCAATAGAAATTTCTGCCAAAAACCGGATTTCTAGTTCTTCGCGGACAAGTCCTGATTTGGCATACCCATAAAAAAGGGAAACGTGCTTTTATCCCTTGTTCTTCTCTATTTAAAATCTAAAACGGGGAAAGGTTTCGCCGCTTCCATCTGCGCCGCTAAAGCAATTAAAGTTGCTTCCGCAGCCGGCCGCCCGATAATTTGAATTCCCACGGGCAAACCGTTGTTATCTAAAATGGCAGGAAGTGCGATCGCAGGCAAACCGCTAGCATTAAACGGCGGACAAGGAGCAATCCAATTAATAATCCGCTGCAAAGTTTCTTCACAACTCAAATCCGCCCACTCCCCAACCCGGATTGGCGAGTGCAGATAAGTCGGCAAAACTAACACATCAAATTTTTCAAAGAATCCCACAATCCGCCGTGAAATAACCTGCATTTGATTTACCGCCCGCAAATATTCCCCAGCCGAAATAGTTCTTTCTAACAGCCAGCGATTCATGGGTTCCAAAGCAGGGCCTGGAATGCCGCTTGCCGCCGCCCCAGACTGCCAAATTGCGATAAACGGTTCGATTAAACCCGTAAAATCAGGGCATCCAGGTTCGACATCGTGACCCAAATCAGTCAATAATTTTACGGTTTCGAGTACCGCTTGTTGGCAGATAGCCTCCGCCTCGCCCACCGGGGGAATATTGGTAGAAAAAGCGATTCGCAGTTTGCCCTGCTTTTGACGGGAAGCTTCTAGAAACGTCGGATTTGAATCTGGGATCCAGTACGGATCGCCTGTTGTGTAGCCGGAAATCACGTCCAAAAGTGCGGCGGCGTCAGCTACAGTGCGCGCCAGTGGCCCGTTTGCAGAAATGCCGCTGAGGTAATCTCCGACAGGTGCCCAGGAAACTCGCCCCCGCGAGGGTTTAATGCCCACTAAACCGCAGCAGGAAGCTGGACCTCGAATCGAACCGCCGCCGTCTGAACCTTGGGCGATCGCGCACAAACCCGCTGCTACAGCGGCCGCTGAGCCTCCGCTGGAACCTCCGGGCGTATAGTCTAAATTCCAGGGATTGCGCGCCGGTGGGAAACCTTCTGGTTCGGTGTAAGGTAATGAGCCAATTTGAGAGGTGGCTGTTTTGCCCAGAATGTTAAATCCCGCTGCTTCGATCCGCCATACCACTGACTCGCTGTAGCTAGATATGTTACCCAGCAAAGCCTGAGTGCCGTAGGTACAGGGAACGCCTGCAACTGGTGTCAAGTCTTTAATGCCGATGGGCACTCCGAAAAAAGGTGGCAATTCCTGTGACTTGTTTAACCCTGCTAGTTGCTCGGTTTGAGATGAGGCCAGGTCGATCGCCCGATCGGCCGTTACTGTAAAATAACTGCCAAGCTCTGGGTTTAATCGATCGATCCGTTCCAAGTACAGATTGACAATTTCTAAAGGCGACACTTCCCTGGCGCGAATCGACTCCGCCAACTGCAGAGCTGGAGTAAAAGCCCGATCGACACAATTCATCGGTTTAAGTCCTTAATAGTTGGCTCAAGTATCAATTTATACTGCTTCCTTGCGAAAAATTCTTTTCATTTAAAAAATATACCAAAATCTGGAAAAAGCACATTTAATCATATATCGAGAGCGATCGCATCCTCCAATTGGCAGGATATTTCCTTAGTAGTGGAGCAGTGTGACCCCATCTTGGGATAGACTGAGTAGAACAGTTAAGCTTTTGTGCAAGACACGCACAATGGCGATCGGCATTGTCCAACTGCCACAAATCATCTGTTCGAGTCAGCCTTCTCACCAAATTAAGGTAGCGCATATGACACAACAGCATCCGTCAGCACGTCGCCCGCCCGTACCCGGAGCTCCCCCACCGCCCGGAATGCCCCGCCCTCCAGCTCCAGGGATGCCCCCCAGAGCAGCAGGAATGCCGCCAGCACCGCCGCCGGCACCAGCACCAGCACCGCCGCCGGCACCAGCGCCCCAATCCTTCGCCACACCTAAAGACCCGAAAGCCAGCAGCGGCAACACTCCGACTTTGAAAGAGCTAGTCATCCGAGCCAAAGAAGAAGGAGTATCCGACCTTCACCTCGGAGTAAACGAATTCCCTCGCTTCCGCACCCGGGGCGAGATTGCCGACATCGGCTATCCACAGTCGGATTTAGATACGTTTTTTGGCTGGTTGCGCGAGTGCATGAGCGATGAAGAAATTGAAATTTTCCAAAAAAACCTAGACTTTGACGGCGCTTTCGACTTCGGGTTCGTCCGCATTCGGATCAGTTGCATGGACTCCTTGGCCGGGCCGGCGATGGTGCTGCGACTAATTCCTGCCAAAATATTGACAATGGAGGAATTGAAACTGCCGGATGTGTTTAAGAAAATATGTGGCTACCACAAAGGGCTGATTTTGGTGACGGGTCCGACAGGTTCGGGTAAGTCTACCACCTTGGCCGCGATGATCGACTACATCAATAAGAATAAAGCCTACAACATCATCACGATCGAAGACCCGGTAGAATTCGTACATGAAAGCAAAAAATCCTTGATCAAGCACCGGGAAGTCGGTAGGCACACCCTCAAGTTTATGAGCGCTCTCAAAGGCGCTCTGCGACAAGACCCGGATATGCTGCTAGTAGGAGAAATTCGGGACAGAGAGACGGTGGAAATCGCCCTCAAAGCCTCTCAAACCGGTCACTTAGTGGCAGGAACCCTGCACACCAACAGTGCGGTTAAAACCCTGAACCGGATTCTGGATATGTTCGGGGCGGAAGAACAGGACGCCATACGGGTTTCAATTTCCGAATCCCTAGTGGCGATTATTGCTCAACTGCTGTGCAAAACCACAGACGGGAAGCGGGCTGCTTTCCACGACGTTATGATCAATACCGACGTGGTTAAGGAATACATTCTGAAGGGCCAGAATGAGGAAATCAATCAAATCATGATCAAAGATACTTATGAAGGCATGACGACGATGAATAAGTCGCTCTACGGTCTTTATCAAGAAGGTCGAATTACTGAAGAACTTTGTGTAGAGAACTCGCCGTTCCCGAACGAAATGGCTCAGATGCTCCGAGGTCGAGTCTAAAGGTCGAGTGTTAACAGTTAACTGTTAACAGTTAACTGTTAAGTTTTATGGGTGTAGTGAATTGAAAGTCGATCGCCCAATTTTGCCGGAATTTTTCAAAGGCATTGCGCTGTTTACACCAGGGGGAGACTTAATCTATTGCATAGACCCCCGCAAGCAAACTCGGTGGCACTTGCAGTTGTGCGTAGCTCTACAGGAGATCCTCGGTTTGTCGGAACCGCCGCATTTTCTGATACCTTGCTATACCGCAACAGTTGACTCCTGGCTCGATTCAGGCGATCGGCAGGTGCGGGTTGTTGCCGAGGCCTACCCCCCGGTGCTGCGACATCAAACGCTGCTGAATGCCATTTTTGGGACTGGCGACTTAGTGTGGCACCCCCTCCGCGAAGAAATGTGCGAACCGATGGCGATCGCTACTTATCACCAACAATTCCCCGAACTTTGGGAAAATCACGACTTAGTTGTACAGTATGCCAGCTCCGAAGGTCGATCGGACTGGAGGAGTTCGATCGTACCTCCCTCCAGCTTCGGGCAATCGCAGCAGACCGAGGTTCCCAAACCAACAGCACTCACCCCACCGCCACAAACTCAAGGGTACGTTTTTCGTCTGTTTGTTTCCGGCAGCAACCCCAGCACCGAACGCACCCTCGAAACTTTACACCAGTTCTTAGAGCAATGGCTCGATCGTCCCTACACTTTAAAAGTAATTGATGTTTTGAAACATCCCGAACAAGCGGAGGCAGATCAGATTTCAGCAACTCCTACTTTAATAAAAATCTGGCCGAAACCCGTGCGACGAATTGTCGGTGAATTGAACGATGATGAAAAAATAATGCGGCTGCTGACCTATTCGGAATTTTAGATTGGGGCGATGATTTTTGCGATTATTTAATATCAAATCCGGTAGCATCGGAATTATTCCTCTCTGTATTCTCTCCCTCTGCGTTCTCTGCGCCCTCTGCGGTTAAATCATTCCGATGCAACCGGAAACGATATAATACGGGCGATCGCGGGTTGAGTAGCCCTGGAATTAACAACATCTAGCACTTTGGTCCGGGACGCAAAAAGTGGTTTGATGCTCTACTTATAGCCGTCAGGTGTTCTTGGGCCGTCCACCATAAATAATTAGGTTCTGCGTCCAGTACCCAATTGCTGCTGAGACACTGCACTCGCCGCGAATAATTAGGTTAACGTTACTTTGGTTGAAAATTGCGGTAAGGTGCGCCGAAGAGCACCCTACGTTACGACAATCCTGGCAATCAGAAGAATAGAGCACCCTGCGTGAGGTAAAAAAGGTCGATCGACTTAATCAGGAAGACAAACATCCGGAGCACACAAACTGGGGAAATCCAAAGTTATGACTTCCAGCGTATCCAACTCTACTCTCCGAATTACATGATTGTTCGTATCAGCAAGAAACAAGTGAGACCCGATCGCGCTCAACCCTGAAGGTTCAAAAAATCGAGCCTTGAGACCCTTAGCGTCAACCAAACCTGCTGTACCATCTCCAATCATTGTTCGGCAGGTACCGCCCCGGTGGTCGATCCGCTTAATTTTGTGATTGTAAGTATCAGCAACCCAGAGGTAATTTTGAGCGTATTCAACACCCAAACAGTGCTGCAACCTGACCTCATCAGCGCGACCATCTTTATCCCCAAAACCAAACAATTCACCGCTACCGCAGACAGTCCGCACCTTCGGGTCTTCATCAATACCCACAGCGCGAATCGAACTAATTTCGCTGTCAGCAACAAACAACTCCGATCGATCCGTAGACAGGCCGCTGGGCTGAGAAAAAGCAGATTCGGCCAGATTCCCGTCAACACAGGATTCTCGGCCAATACCCGCATAAGTGCCAATCATCCCAGTGTCTAATTGCATTTCCCAAATTTGGTGCGAACCCGCCATTGCAATAAAAAGTCTATGTCCAACTCTTTCTAAATCCCAAGGCGAATTCAATTGCGTTTCTAAACCCTTGCCGCTGCTGGGTGCAATTTCGTGGCTTTGTGCGCCTGTACCCGCCAAAGTTTCCACCCGTTGAGTCGTAAAATCAATCTTTCTGAGAGCATGATTTTCCGTATCAGCAACATAGAGAATTTGACTTTCTGCATCAAAAGCCATACCTTGAGGTGCAAAAAACTCAGCCTCCGCAAAGCCCCCGTCAGTTAAACCGGGTTTCCCTGTACCGATGACGTGCAGCACCTCACCTTCGGTAGTGCTCACAACAATTCGGTTATGTCCCGAATCCGCAATAAACAAGCAAGAACCGGCCAAGTTTTGTTGAACCGAGTTAGCAGGCCCGGGCAATACAGTTTCATCTAGAGATTCATTATCCTCAGTCATTTCGCCCAAAAGTGCTTCATGTTGGTGAAGCACTTTTGCCTCCGTTGCAGTGATGGCAAATGCCAGCACTTTACCGGGAAAAGCCAGGGGGGTTGATAGAGGTTTGCGCTGCTTTTCTAAGCGGAAACTGAGTTCTTTAAAGTCGATCGCATTTTTATCTTTGTATTCAGCAATTAATTTGTCAACTAGCGCGTCAAGTGCTTCTCTATTGCCTTCCCCGGAAACAAAGCCGACGACATAACTTTCAGGATCGATCACCATTAAAGTCGGCCAAGCACGAACAGCGTAGCTTTGCCAAACTTTCATGCCACTGTCAACGATTACGGGATGTTCAATATCGTAGCGGAGGATAGCTTGGCGGATGTTTTCTACTTCTTTTTCATTTTCAAATTTGGCCGAGTGAACGCCGATAACCGTGAGGGAATCTTTATATTTTTGTTCCAGGTATTTTAAGTCTGGGAGGACGTGCAAGCAGTTGATGCAGCAGTAGGTCCAGAAGTCGAGGAGGACGACGCGGCCTTTTAGAGATTCAATGGATAAAGGTTTGTCGGTGTTTAACCAGGGGTAGTTTGCGGGGAATTCTGGTGCTCTGACGCGGGGCATGGCATCTCCTTGGTAAGGCGTGAATGATTTTTTTACTTCTTTAATTTAGCGGGAAGTTTGGCAGGATGGGAAGAAAGCTGATTAAACCAGGGTTTTTGGAGACAGCGAAGATGGCTGTGCCACAAGACGGGGGCGAGAGAGGATAGCGAACTCGTCCACTCATACCAATGTATACTTGATCTGGTATCCTAAACCTCCTCTTGCCAAAGCACTTTCGGGTAAGCCAGAATTGCACAAAGAGGTTTGGCAGGCGATCGATTACCTACTGCACTCTACGCGATCGAATTTCTGAGGAAACGCTCATGGCGGAGGGTTGCGTGCATGGCGGTAAACGGCAGCACTTAAAATAGTAGATTTCCCCACGAAGGTTTCACTATTCTGTACTTTTGATACACACATTCTGCCAGCACAGGAGTTCACAATGGCAAAAGCCCCAAAAATACCACCGGAACCAGAGATTACACACGAACAAAGAGAAGCCGCAGAAGCAGAAATTCGGGAAAAGCAAAAAACTGTTGACTATGACACAAAAGAATATCCAGTGGAAGTGCTTGTCCAGAAATATAGAGATGGGCTAGATGAAGACATCAGCGAGTTGTACATACCAGATTATCAACGAGACATGATTTGGGAAGAAAATCGACAGTCAAAATTTATTGAATCTATTTTTTTGGGACTACCAATACCCTATATTTTTGTTGCAGATTTGCGACCAAAGCAAGAAGATGATGAGGATGATTTAGCTCGGTTAGAAATTGTTGATGGAACCCAACGTATCCGTACTTTAGACAGATTTCTCAATAACGAGCTAAAGCTGTCTGAACTAGAAAAACTAAAAAATCTTAACAACTTCAAATTCAGGGATTTACCCCTGGCAAGACAGAGACGCTTTAACCGAGCTACCATTCGCATGATTGTGCTGACTGAGAAAGCTGATGAAGAAACCCGACGGGATATGTTTGAACGCATCAATACTGGTAGCGTCCAACTAAATGACATGGAGAAGCGTAGAGGCATATCTCCGGGCCCGTTTGTCGATCTTCTTGAAGAACTTGCCAAAACTCCCAAATTTATTAAACTATGCCCCATATCAGAGCCACTTGTCCGCAAACGTGAACCTGAAGAATTTGTGTTACGTTTTTTTGCCTACTTAAATAACTATCATAAATTTGAAAGACAGGTTAATGTGTTTCTTAATGAATATCTGGAACAACACAATAATGATGAAATTCAAAGAGATGCTATGCGAAATGAATTTCATTCAATGCTGGATTTTGTAGAGAAATACTTTACCAATGGATTTAGCAAATCAAAAGGTCATGTTAAAACACCAAGAATTAGATTCGAGGCAATTTCTGTAGGTGTTGCACTTGCCTTAAGAGAAAAGAGCGATTTTGTGCCAAAGTCAATGAAATGGCTTGACTCACCAGAATTCAAGGAATATACTACCTCGGACGCAAGTAACTCCAAACCTAAAGTAATTAAGCGTATTGAATATGTTCGCGATCAACTTTTACGTTAACTATGCAAACAGTTCTTTTAGATTTTCATAGCCGTGTCCAAGAAGTAAATCAATATTTTGTATTTCTGGAGGAGCTTATCAAAGAAACAACAAAATTAGCCGTGTCAGGAGATAATGGTGAGCAAAAAATTACAGCTATCGATTCAGATCTCGCAAAAATACTCAAAGCGAATGCTTTTTTACTCCTCTACAATCTTGTTGAATCAACTATGCGGAATGCTATAGAAGCCATATTTAATGAGATCAGTAGTAAAAAAATTTCTTTTAACTACGTGAGATCTGAAATTAAGAAAGTAACGATCCATAACTTTAAAAATCGCTCCCCGGATAATGTTCATTCTAAAATAAAAGATATTGCTATGGATATTATTACTGCGGGATTCAATAGTAAAGAGTTATTTTCCGGTAATGTCGATCGAGATGAGATTACGAAAACAGCGAGAAAGTATGGATTTTCTTTTGATACGGACTACTCCAAAACAAAACATGGTGAACATTTATACGATATCATGCAGCATCGGAACGATTTAGCACACGGCAATAAATCATTTGCAGAAGTTGGAAAAAAGGCGAGTATTGAGGATTTACTCAAGGTGAAGGAAGAGGTAATAGAGTACCTCCAGCAAATATTGCAAAACATTCAAGACTATTTAGACAAGCAAGAATATTTAGATAACTCTATACAATATCCTTAATTTGCCTGGTGGATGTGTTCTAAAATACTTTGAGCTATTGCCATTCCTAACTTAACAGGCACAGCATTCCCAATCAATCGCCCTACTAGATCGATCCCCATTTGTTCATCAGGTTTTACGAATTCATAATCTCCTGGAAAAGTTTGTAATAAAGCTGCTTCTCTGAGAGAGATAGCTCTATCTTGTTCAGGATGACCAAACCGACCATTACCAAAACCAAAACACTGCGTAGTAATGGTTGGGCTAGGTTTATCCCATTCCATTCTGCCATATACTCCCGGATAGGTTTTACCGCTCTTTTTTAAGTGGCATTTTGCAATTAAATCTTGATGCCAATCTCGCCAAGTTCCCCCAGGTTTGGAAGCACGAATACGGCGCAAATTTAGATCCGAAAGTTTACTACATCTATGTAGCCGATCTATTTTAGAACCTTGACCCGCAGAAAGGGGTTCAAGGTGTTCAATAGTTTCTCGTACTGTTTTGTAGAGTTCTGGCTGATGTGTCGCTGGAATTAAATTAATTTTGCCAATTTTTGAAGCAAGTAACACTAATCGCTTTCGAGATTGAGGGACTCCATAATCTAGACAGTTAACTTCATAAGATTCAAAGCAATAGTTTAACTTTTTCAACTGGTTAATAAATTCATAAAAAACGGAATGATGTTTTAACTGAAGTACATTTTCCATAGAAATAACATCTGGTTGGCATTCTTCAATCAGACGAGCAAAATCGCGACATAGTTTCCACTTCAATTGTTGATCGTTGTAGCGTCTTGAATAACTTGAAAATGGTTGACAGGGAGCGCATCCTGCTAAAATGTTGATACTACTTGTAGAAAAATGTTCTCCCAAATCAGAACCGCTGATATTTGCGACATCTTGTAATATAAATTTTGCTTTGTTGTTGTGTTCGTATGGAAATTTACACGCGGGATCGATATCATATCCAGCTTTGACTGGAAGACCTGCTTGTTCAAACCCATGCGTTAGTCCTCCAGCACCACAAAATAAATCTACTGTAGAGATGCTTATCGTCATTAACTCCCTCTTGTTAGGATACCCGACCCAACAGGGTAGTCTAGCGTATTTGAATACCAACTACAAGTCAGCGAGTTAGCACATTAGTTTTACTGATTGTACCTCATGCGGTTGAAAACCGCTCTATAGAACCCATTTGACATCTAAGAAGAGGGTGCAAGCCTTCTAATCATCAGCCTAATAAAACAAAGGTTGAGCTTGGCAGTCGCCGCTGTCAAACTTCTCTCAAAGTTCTTCACCAAAATTTTACATCTTTCCATCCAA
>NZ_JANMZH010000272.1:0-5055 GCF_031383065.1 Microcoleus sp. OTE_8_concoct_300
AACTGGTTAACTATTAGCGACAGAGCAAGGAACTAGCTTCGCATTCCAGGGTGTCGTGACCTTAATAACGTAGTCAATTAAGACGCTTGGCTGGTCAGAATGGCTCTCTAGATTTCTCCTTCAAGCCTCATCCCTTTAGGGCGAGGTTCCTGACCGGGACGTTGAAGGAATCAGCAAGAAGCAATAAGCAAGAAGCAAGAGGGAATCAGGAATCAGGAATCAGGAAAAAAACAGCTTCTTCGGTTCTCAACTTTCGTGAGGTGCTCGCCAGCTTTCTTACCAATTACCAATTATATCATGTCCGATCGATTAACCATAATATCCCGGTCGGGGCGGGTTTTTGAGATGGTCAATTATTGGCAGGTATTGTTGGCGAACCCTCCCCTACAAAAATCGCGGTCGCTCGACCGGACATGATATTACCCATTACCAATTACCAAACTGTACCTTACTCACTTAAAAATTGCTATATTTGTGTATCCGTGAGTTCCGTTTCGTGAATGAAATTGACACTCCCACCCCTGTTGGGTATGGGATTCTTAAGAGATTTCGCCCTTAATATCCCAGAGAGACAATTGAATATTCTCTGGGTTCTTGCCCACAAGCCCCAGAGGCTTTTGGGGGCAGCGAATTATCTGACAAATGATATTGCAAGCAGAAGATTGCAGTTTCACACTTTTAATGCTTTTAACTTATGCTTGATGAGATTAGCGATCACCATGTTTTTTATGGGTGTGTGGAGGGCTGACATAGCGCGCCCAAAAAGGTTCTTCCATTTTTTTCATCGCTGCTAGTTTTTGGTGCTCTTCCTCTAGGCGCTTGCGTTCTGAAATATCAGAAAATATGTTGATACTGCCGAAAGTCTGGCCGCCCGCATCTCGCACGCGTGCGGCCCAAAGCCAAACCTCGATCGAACTACCGTCTTTTTTCAACAAAGATACTTCCAAACCGTTTTGCGGTTGGCCATTAGACGCAGACTTCTGCAGCGCGTAAAAATCTTGCTTTTGGTCTGAAGGAATATTCGGTAAAGGTTTCCCTAAAACCTCAGCCGCAGTCCAGCCAAAAAATTTTTCGGCGGCGCGGTTCCAAACAACGGTATTGCCCTCATTGCTGGTACAGTTAATCGCCAGCGGCGCCGATGCTATCTGCGCTTGCAAAACTTGGTTAACGAGTTGCAGTTTCAATTCTACTTGCTTGCGATCGGTAATTTCCTGACAAGCGCCCCACAAACGGACAACCCGTTCAGCAGTTTTGTCCCACACCACTTGCCAGTAGTCCCGCACCCAGCGCACCTCGCCTTTTTGATTAATAATGCGATACTCGTTGGCTCCCGTGTGGCTGAAACTACAGTATTCTAATTGTTTAATTAATATTTCCCGATCCTCGGGATGAACGAGCTGGGAGTTCCACCAACCAAACGATTCTAACTCTTCAGGAACGATCCCAGTGCAGCGCTCAAAAGCTTCTGTCGCCCACTCGCAGGCGAACTTGCCGTCTGGCAGTGCCTTAAAAGAATAGGCAAAATCCGAAGTAATTTGCGACATAACTCTGTAGTGCAGTTCCGACTCCCGGACTGCGATTTCTGCTTGCTTGCGTTCCCCTATTTCCCGCGAATTAATTAGAATTCCCTGCACGCTAGAATCGTAAAACAAACTGTTACCTATCGACTCCATGTAGAGCCAAGAACCGTCAGCGTGGCGTTTCCGATATTCGATCGTTCCAGCAATTCCGGGAGCTTCTAATAACTTGCTAAAATACTCCTGCCAAGCCAGCAAATCGTCTGGATGGATTAACTCGCCGTGAAACTTCCCAATTCTTTCTTCTGGGTTGTAACCCAAAACCCGCTGTAGGGCTTCGCTGTGGTATCGAACTCGCCCGTCGGAGCCGATAATGCTAATTATATCCGGAGAATTGCGCAGCACAGCTTGCAGTTTGGCTTCACTTTTAGTTAAGGCTTGATTGTCCCTGCGGTGCTGGCTGATTTCTTTTTCCAACTGCTCCTGTAGCTGTCTGATTTGCGATGCTTGCTGCGCGACAGTGCGTTCCAAGAGGCGATTAATTTTTTCGATTTCAACCAGCTTTGCCGCCTTATTTGTCGAGCTTTTAAAAACGGTACTCCCTGCCATTTCCTGCAAAGAATTTGATAATTTTTCCAGACTTTTTGTGAAAATTGCCTGTTGCGGAGGTGGCAATTCCCTAGCTTGTTCCTGCAATGTTTCTAAGTGTTTGTAGACAGTTTCTAGCATTTTCGTAAGGGCGGAATCTAATAGTTGCCTGGGGGTGCAACCCCTAATAAGCGGACACAAGTTTTTGCAAGATAACCCATAACTAAGACTGGTGTCTGGCGATCGACCGATCGCGATCTCAATAACCAGGGATTCTGTGACTTTATTTTCAGATCATAGCAACCGATGCAGAAAGTAAATTTTTCTGGCATCGAATTGCCAGCCCAGCCGCGCCCCGTATAAGTGCTCGCTTCTGAGTGCGGGTAACTCCCCTATCCAGCGAATGTGGGGCTTCTCGCGGTTAAGCTAAACTAGATGGGTGTCAAGAGAAAGAGGGATTTATGACAGAGCAAGCCAACGCTCGCGATTTGTTTCGCGCTGCTTACGAATACCGCTACACCTGGGATGCCAATTTTCCCGGTTACAGTGCCGATATTGAACTGAAACAGGGCGACGAAGTATATACGGGTCATGTTTGGATCAAACCCGACATGAGCGTGGAAGTCAGCGGCATTGAAGATGAGGAAGTGCAGCAGAGCGTTTACACCCAAATGCGGGACATTGTTACCCACCGCAAGCGCTCGACATTTGAAAAATCTCACGGCAAAAATAGCTTCACCCTGGGCGAGAAGGACAGCACCGACGCTGTGGATATTTTAGTGGAAGGCGACTCAATGGGGTCTAACTATAAAATCCGAGGTCTCTCAATTTGTCAAGTCAGCCGGGTGATGGGCCGCATGGCTTTCGTAATTGACACGCACAAAAACTTAGAGACACCTGAGGGTTCTTTGGCTACTCACTACGACGCCGTTTTCCGCAACCCCCAAACCGACGAAATCATCAGAGAACTCGAATTTGAAGATACCTTTGACAAGATAGGCGACTATTATGTCATGACCAAGCAAGTTGTTCGATCGAAAGAAAAAGGTCAATTGACAACAACCGAGTTCAACTACTCCAACGTCAAACTGCTAGAACCAGCAGTAGTGTAGCGCTAACCAAAAAACCGGATTTCTTAAATTAAACGGGTTTTTTTGGATAACGTATCAGAATCAACTTGATTTGGCAGCAACTAACGCTACGATCGAACCAGAGACCGAATTGAGATCTAGCATCAGCGTGAAAGAAACCGGGTTTCCAGCAGCCAGCTCACCTGAGTGCGCAAGTCTTTTGTCAAGAAACCCGGTTTCTTAAATCTCGGGCGGTTGAGAATGCTGCCCTTGAGTCAAATCGAACTTTCATCAACTGCAATAAATCATTACAGAGGCGAAATATGACACTAGCACTAACCAAAGATAACGTCGAAACAGTTCTCGATGAAATGCGCCCCTACCTGATATCCGACGGCGGCAACGTCGAACTCGTAGAAATCGACGGCCCAGTCGTACACCTGAGGCTGCAAGGAGCTTGCGGCTCTTGCCCAAGTTCCACAATGACTCTGAGAATGGGCATTGAACGCCGCCTGCGCGAGGCCATCCCAGAAATTGCCGAAGTCGAACAGGTAATGTAGCTTGGTAATGAGTAATTGACACTCCCAGACCTTTAATCTAAGATGAGGTCGGAATTCTCCTACTCGGATCGTAAAGGCACCCTATCTCGGTATTGAGGAACGCGCATGGAGCCATTAAACACGATGAATACCACGGATTCCCCCCAGAACCCTCTGTACACGATTCGCAAGAAGTTGGGATACGCAAAGTACGTGTTGTTGGACGGTGGACATCGGGAAGTCCGGTACAACTGGCGACTCAAACGCCTGAATCGTTGGGCGAGCAACCTCCTCGACCAACTGGCGTCCGAGGGCGTCCTCAATCCGATAGATAGTCCTGTGGAATCGGATATCGAAGTTCATATGCTCTGCGGTCATTCCTACGTAACGATGGGAATCTGGAGCTTGTGGAGCCTGCTGCGATGGGCGGACGGCAAGATGACCCCGGTTATCCACTCGGACGGTTCGATCACCCCGGAGGATGTCTTGCGGTTTCGGAAGTTCTTTGGGCACGTCCGATTCATCTGGCCTGAAGACGCCCAGGGGTGGGTCGAGCAGCGGTTAGTGGGGAGCGAGTTTGAATTCTTGCGAAGCTTCTTCCATACTAACTTCTTCGGCTCGCGACTCGTTGCTTCTCATATGTCAGAGCGGGCCAGACTCGTGGTTGCTCTAGACTCGGATGTCCTGTTTTTCGATCGCCCGACTGAGATGATCGAACAGTGCTTGGTACCCCACCAGAGTCTGGCGCTAACGAGCTTCCGCGACGAATTCGACTGGGTGTCGGTATTGGCTCCGGTGAACGAGTTCGAGGCGCGGTGCGGGATTCGCATTGAATGCGGATTCAACTGCGGCATGGTCGTTATTCCCAAGTTTGGGGACGAGCAGTTTCGGTTCCTAGAGCGGATGCTGCGCGCCTACACGCCCGAATGGCGCGCCCATTACTTCGCAGAGCAGAGCCTCATGGCGCTGATGGCGGGCGAGTTCGGGTGGCATCCACTGTCGCCTTTGTACCAGATCGGACAACCGACGAATTCTCCCGACGCGATCGCGATTCACTACGTCTCGAACCAGGCAGTCCGTCCCCGGTTCTTCTCTGAGGGACTGCCCCGGCTAGTCGGGCGACGGCCGTGATGCTCCCCTCTTGCCCTCCGCAGGCCAGTTGCAACCAATGCAGAGATAGCACGGTTCAGGATTTACAGTAGTGAACTACCTACACCAACTGCACGGAGCAGTATGGTGTAGGCTTCTTTCTTCACGGGGGATTGCCTCGACGATGGTAGATTTTTTACGTCCAGATCGTTTTGGGCTTACACCCCCTCCGAAAGCAGAAGCGCTAGTTCC
>NZ_JANMZH010000301.1:0-1029 GCF_031383065.1 Microcoleus sp. OTE_8_concoct_300
GAATACTTTCATCAAGATATCGGAATCGAAGAAGGCGCTTCGGATTAAGATTTAATTTGATCGCTGGTATTTATAATTATGAACTTTCTTTAAAGACTAAATTAGAGATCGCCTGAGACTTTCGCAAGAGGTCTATTAAACGGAATGTAAGGATTCAGGTCATGTAAAAAGCAGTAAAACCTATACGGTGTAACCATTTGATCGAATAATCATCAAATATCCATTCTTATTAAGAAACCCTGAAAGCTTTTATTTTCGTACCTATTGAGAATTAAGCTGTTGATTTAGCGAAGGCTTTAATTCTAGAAGTCCTTCTGTCACTACGTTTCAGATACCTGAATTCTTACAACGGAATCAAGCTCCAAATCTGGGCTACTTGGCTATTTTATGCGGTTTTAGTAGATTTAGAAGATGCAGTTGTCGATGAATTAGGAGTACCAATTGAACGGGTTTCATTAGAAATGATTTATCGGGGGATGTATCATTTTTCGGTTGCCTATCAAAAAGGAATAGCCTCTGACCTAGTTAAGTATTTTGCCGCCGATAAAAATCAAGATTTAGGGATTGTTAAGCGACGGCGAAAACCTCATGTCAGGCTAATTATTTCTCCTTTCCCTGGAACTCAAAGAAGTCCCGAACAATTTTTTTTCAATAATAAAGGAACAAATGGAGTCATATTTTAATTGGGTCAACCGGTAAAATATGAGTAAAATTACTCATTGACAATAGTGCTTTTAGCTTAACTTGTGAGTAATGGGGTGGGCAACATCAATATCGATGCTTAGATTGTCGGAGTAACCCCCAGTGGCGATCGGGCGGGACTGTCAACGAAAATGGTAGAGACTTAATCCCAGCAAATATTATAAAAAAACCTATAAAATATTTTTTCCCAAACAAAAAGCGCCCCTATTTCTAGGAGCGCTTTTTGTTTATCAAAAACTAAAACTTAGCCGTTGATAGAAGGAGCAACCATTGCTACTGGGGTGACTTCACCAGCAGCCAAGTCAAGAGGGAAGTTGTGAGCATTGC
>NZ_JANMZH010000412.1:0-14993 GCF_031383065.1 Microcoleus sp. OTE_8_concoct_300
AAAGGCTAAAAAAGAGGATTCGGCAGTTGCAACCTGTTCTTATCACAGGAAGTCCACCCTAGCGAACTAAGGAATGAGAATTAAATAACCTGCAATTTTGATTGTTTTTGTGGGATGGGCGTCTCGCCCGTCGCTTATAGACGGGCGAGACGCCCATCCCACAAAAACAATCAAAATTGCAGGTTATTTAATTCTCATTCCTTAGTTCGCTAGGGTGGACTTCCTGTGATAAGAACAGGTTGCAACTGCCGAATCCTCTTTTTTAGCCTTTAGCCAATAGGCGATCATCTCTCCTTTACCTTTAACCCCGATCGCGCCTCTCTCCTCAAATACATACCGATCTTTTAACAGCTCGTAAATAGCAGTAGTAACTTGAATATACCCCGGTAATCCTTGAGATTCCATCCGAGAAGCAACATTAACAGTATCTCCCCACAAGTCATAGATAAATTTTTTAGTGCCAATGACGCCAGCAACTACTGGGCCTGTATTAATGCCAATCCGCATTTGAAAAGATTCGCCTGTGTCAGTTTTAAAATCAGCGATTACTTCCTGCATATCCAAGGCCATATTTGCGATCGCTTCTGCATGATCTGCCCTCGGCACCGGCACCCCCCCTGCTACGATATAAGCATCCCCACTCGTTTTAATTTTTTCCAAATCGTGTTTTTCAGTTAGTTCGTCAAACTTTGAAAAAATCTGGTTGAGGAAATTTACCAATTCGAGAGCTGAAATTCTGGCAGCAAGAGACGTAAAACCAACAATATCGGCAAATAGGACTGTGGCTGACTCAAATCTCTCTGCAGCAGCACCGTCGCCTTTTTTCAAATTTTCAACAATCGCGGATGGTAAAATATTTAGCAATAAACGATCGGATTCTTGTTGAGCAAGCCGTAAAGCTAGCTCCACCCCCTCCCGCTCTTTAATTTCGTTTTGCAAACGTTCGACAAGTTCTTCTAATTGATGCGTTTGCTCTTGAAGTAGCTTTTGCTGACTTTGAATTGTTAACTGATTTGCCACTCGTGCCAATACTTCTTTATTTTGAAAAGGTTTCGTAATATAATCAACTGCTCCCACATCAAAGGCTTTCACCTTATCTAAAACGTCATCTAAGGCGCTTAAAAAAATGACGGGAATAGAACAGGTTTGTGGTGAAGCTTTCAACTGTGCACACACCTCATATCCATTCATCTCAGGCATCATCACATCCAGCAGAATTAGATTCGGCGGAAACTCCTGCGCTGTAGCGATCGCCCTTTGCCCATTCAGCGCTTTACGAACCTGATACCCTTGTGCGGTCAAAATTGTAGATAAAAGTCGCACGTTATCTGGGGTATCATCAACTATTAGAATGCTGGCGGGAATTGTAGGAGATTGATTGCTGTTCATGTGAGCACGGTATTTTTAGTAGATAGAATATCTTAACAGTGACGTGCCGTAACTGCCGATTTAGCTAGCTCTATAATATCGTCAAAGAGGAAATTCTGCGCTAAAGTAGTTAAATTTTGTGAAGCAGGAGCCAATTCTCTCGGTATTTCCTCAATCAACTGAATAATTTTATCGTCGCAACATTCCTGAGCAGCATTATATATCTTCTCCACCCACTCCAGAGGCATTTGACCGAGTTGTGCTGCTACACATTGATTGCTGGGAACTCCCCTAATTTCGCTTTCCTTTTCTAGTTTTGTATCATTTGTATCAACTGGTTCCTCGTAAACGTAGCGGATTCCTAAAAAGTCTTCCATTTTAGCAAATAATATATTTGCGTCGAAGGGTTTAGGCAGAAAATCATCACAGCCTGCTGCTAAAATACTTTTTCGTTCATTTTCAAAAGCGCTAGCAGTCAGAGCAATAATCACGGTTGTTTTCCCTAGAGGATGAGCTTTAATTTGTTTTGTGGCTTCGTAGCCATCCATCACCGGCATCCGCATATCCATCCAGATCAGTTGCGGCTGCCAATCCTCCCATACAGCAACAGCTTCTTGACCATTTTCAGCTTCTCGGACAAGTAAGCCTATGGACGACAATAATCTTACTAAGACTAGGCGGTTATCTTCGCGATCGTCAACCACCAAAATCCGGTATTCTGGTTGATTTGGTGCTAAAACAATTACTTTTTTCTGCGGTTTAAGCATTTTAACATCGGTAGGATCGACCAACCTGATTTGAATATCAAATGCAAACTTACTTCCCAAATCAGGCGTACTGCTGACAGTAATATCTCCTCCCATCATTTGTACAAATTTGCGGCTAATTGGTAAACCTAATCCAGTCCCCTGTTGAGATTTATGACCTGTTTTTGTTTGCTCGAATGGTTCAAATAACTTATTCATTTCTTCTGCGGCAATGCCAGGGCCAGTATCTTCAATTTCAAACTGAAGGCGTAAAAATTCCGACTTTTGTAAAAATACCGGGCGAATAGAATTCGCATCTACCCAATAAAAGTCCCCATGCGCGCACTGTTGAGAACCCGCGTCGGCGCGTTTTGTTTGTAGGCCCGTAAACTCTGCGGTTTCCACCGCCAAGTTTTCGGAATGATTAGAACCCGCGTCGGCGCGTTTTGTTTGTATGTCCGTAAACTCTGCGGTTTCAACCGCCCAGCTTTCTTCTACCTTCATTTTCACTTGCAAGGTAACGCTACCCGTCTCTGTAAATTTGATAGCATTTCCTAAGAGATTAATCAAAATTTGGCGCAATTTACATTCATCTCCATTAACAAAGTGCGGTACGCCATCAGCAACTTCAAAATTTAGCTGCAATTTCTTAGATACAGCTTTCAATCGAAACATCTCTTCTAAAGTTTCTAGCAATTTGATTAAATTAAAACTGCTTTCATTAAGCTGAGTTCTGCCGGATTCAATTTTGGACATTTCCAAAATGTCATTAATTAGAGAAAGCAAGTGTTCGCTGGCGCGATTAATAATTTCTAGGTGCTGCCGGTGTTGATTGTTTATAGATGAATCGCGCACCATCACCTGACTAAATCCCAGAATGGCATTCAGGGGAGTACGCAATTCGTGGCTCATAGAAGAAAGGAATTCGCTCTTGGCGCGGTTAGCTTTATCAGCAGATACAACAGCTTTTTGTAATGCTTTTTCTGCCAATTTGCGTTCGATAATTTCTGTTTTGGCTTGTTCAAAAAGAGTGGATTGCTGGATGGCAATTGTTAGCTGCACAGAAATTTGCTTGAGAGATTCTATCTCAGAAGAGTCCCAATGCCTGTGACTGCGGCAGTGATGAGCAATGAGTAGCCCCCACAAATTTTCACCTTGCAAAAGGGGAACCACGAGGTTAGCTTTAATTTCAAACTGCCTCAGTAAATTAATGTGGCACTCTGAAATACCTGCCGTATAAATATTGTCGATCGCGCGAAGATGTCCCTGCTGGTAAAAAGAAATGTAGCCTTCTCGAAAGCAAGAATCATTAATGTCAATTCCCAAAATCGACATCGTATCGGCTGCTACCGACTCAACGGCGATAAATCCGCTCCAATCTGGGTTAAAGCGGTAAATAACAGTCCTGTCTGTTGACAAAAAATGCCGCACTTCTTCCACAGCCATTGTCATCACTTCTTCTAGGTTAAGAGAGGAACGAATCCGCTCTTGAATGGAATTCACAAGTCGCTCCCTTTTTAGTTGTTGCTGCAAGGCTAGTTCCGCGTGTTTGCGAGCAGTAATATCTACTCCATAACCAACGCACTCTACAGGTATGCCAGCAGCATCTTTGACCAACTTAACCTCATCGTATATCCAGCGATAACTACCGTCTTTGTGCAGTGCACGGTATTCGTAGGAAATCGATTCTTTTTCCAATATCTGAGCGAATGCAGTATCTACAATTTCTCGCTCTTTGGGGTGAATGAGGCTATGCCAATCAAGGGAACCTTTAATAAATTCTTGTGCTTCGTAACCAATCATTGAAACAATGTTTTCGCTGACAAAAGTTACCTCATGGTTTCCGCCTAACTTGCAGCTATAAATTACGGCTGGAGTGGTCGCCAGTAAATATTGGAAGCGTTCGGTGACAGCTAGCAATTTTAACTCGGCTTGCTGGCGCTCGCGAGCTTCCATTTCTAAGCAAGTGTTGGTTTTTATCAACTGTGCATTGCGCTCTTGCACTTTAATTTCTAAATCTTCATAAGCACAGCGTAAAGCTAATTCTGCATCTTCACGCACGGCGATTTCCCGCTGCAACTTAATATTAATTTCTTCTAATTGTTGGGGAGTTTTTAATGATAAAAACTGGGGTAATAGCGTTACCATCGATCCCGCAGTGTAACAGGAAACCAGTGCAGTAATTGCTTTTTCAATCCCCGACAGCCAATAAGCGGAATGCCACAGCGTCCAAATTTCTAACAAGTGACCCGTGCCGCAAAGAATAATAAATGCACCAAATAAAGCAAATATTCCTAAGAAAGGAACATCGCGCCGCTTAAAAACAAAATAAATCAGCATCGCCGGAATTGAAAAGTAGGCGATCGCGATTAAAAAGTCGCCGGTGACGTGCAGCCACACCAAAGGCGTTTGCCACAGATAGCAGTGACCGTGCGGCATATACTGAGTTGGAGAAAAGATATTTTTGACTAATTCCCACATAATGTTTGCTCTTGGCATATAAGATAGATTTGATGATGCCTAAGTTAGGAAAAAAAACGAAAATTACCGCCTAATTCGGAATGAGTTATTACCGCCTCAACAAAAATTGCTCATAACAGCTTGCTTAGGGGCAAAATTGCGATTGCACCGGGGCGCTAGCCAAGGAATTTTAATGATAAACTCAGTTCCTCTCCCCAGCTCTGAAGTGCACTGCAAATAACCTTCATGGGTTTGAATAATTTGATAAGAAATCGCCAACCCCAGACCCGTACCATAACCGATAGGTTTGGTCGTATAAAAGGGATCGTAAATTTTAGCGAGTGCGTCAGAATCTATGCCATTGCCATTATCAGCAATGCGAATCTCCACCCACTTGCCATCAACTAAAAGCGTGCTGATGCGAATTGTTAGCAGTTGGCACTGGGTATATAGTAAGTGGTCAGGGAATTTTTTTTGCCAATAGCCTTTGGTCGCATCTGCCTGCTGTGCCATCAGTTCTAAAGCATCAATAGCATTAGAAAAAATATTCATAAATACTTGGTTAAGCTGTCCAGCGTAGCATTCCAACTCTGGCAAATCTCCATACTCTTTAATAACTTGGATAGGCGGACGTTGTGATTGTTCTTTCAAGCGGTGGTGCAAAATCATTAAAGTGCTGTCGATACCTTCATGGATATTTACCTTTTTCATCTCGGCTTCGTCTAAGCGAGAGAAGGTGCGTAAAGATTTAACAATATCGCTAATCCGCTCTGCTCCAATCTTGATCGAACCAAAAAGTTTTTGCAGGTCTTCTAAAATAAAACCGAGATCGATGCTGCGAATCTTGTCTGCAATTTCCGGCGCCGGAGTGGGGTAATAAATTTGATAAACCTTAATCAATTCCAAAAGGTCTTTAATGTATTCCTCAGCCGGAATCAGATTGCCATAAATGAAGTTAACAGGGTTATTGATTTCGTGAGCAACGCCAGCTACCATTTGCCCCAAAGAGGACATTTTTTCATTTTGTACGAGTTGAGCTTGCGTGCCTTTAAGTTGTTGCAGAGTGTTCTCTAGCTGCTGTGTTTGTTCTAGCAGTTTAGCTTCCGATCGCCGTAATGAATTTTCAGCCAAGGATCGATCGCCATTTTCCTGTTGCAAAAGTTCATTAGCAATTTTTAAAGCAAGCGTCCTCTCCATAACCCGTTTTTCCAAATCCAGCATTAATTGGGAGAGTGCTTCCTGAGCTTGCTTGCGATCGCCAATCTCATTTTGTAAAGCCAAATTTGCCGCCGCCAATTGATCGGGACTGGGGATAGCCAAGATTTTGGGGATTAGTTCCACCAGCACTGCTGCTGTACATAGCGAAATCAGCGCCGTCATTCCTTTGAGAAAGCCAGAGAACCAATAATTAGGATGCCACAGCGTCCATATTTCCATAAGGTGGGTAATGCCGCAGCAGATAATAAAAGAGCCAAACAGCATGAAAACCCAGTCAAAAGGCACGTCTTTCCGCTTATTGACAATATAAATCAGCGTGAGCGGTATCAAAAAATAAGCCACGGCAATCAAACCATCGGACAAAATGTGCAGCCCCACTAACCCAGGCTTCCACAAATAGCAATGACCGTGAGGAATAAAATAATTAGCAAAGATTTTATGTACCATTTGCATCACATCAACTCGATTACTTGCTAATCTTTTTAAGATGGCTTACAGGAAAATTTAAAAACCTGCTGGCACAAAAAGAAGAATTAGGATTTTAAACTTAACACTTGTGAGGAGTAGATGCAGACATATTAAACTACCTTTAATTAAATTAACATCAATCTACTCAGCTTTAGCAACGTCAATTGTCACTTATTTAATTGTGGGTTCACGACCACCTGTGACACCTGCATGACATTTTTGTTAACGATCGAGAAAAAGCGATCGCTGCTACCTAAGGAACCCCGCCAGCACCTCTTGAAATTGGGTTAGGGCGCTCAGTTACCGCTGAATCCTTGATTGATATTGGTGCGCTTCGGTGAGATTGAACGGATTTGACCTGTTATCCCCTGAGAAATATCGCTATAGGCTGGCGTCGCAATCAAATAGGCGATCGGCTTTAGAGTCAATCATAAGTGATAATATTAAGGATACACTTACTGGATAATTGCAACTTATGACGATAGATGAGGTACTACAGCTAACTCGTGCCCGATTGCAAAAAGATTTACATCCAGTACAAGAAATCATCCTCCGCCAAGTTTGGGAAGGAAAGACTTATACAAGCATCGCATATACCTCTAATTACGGAGAGCATTATCTCAGAAACATCGCCTCTGGCTTGTGGCAATCTCTCTCTGGAATCATGCAGAAACCTATTAGCAAATCAAATTTTCGTTCCACTCTAGAATCGCGTTCCCTAACAGCAGAGGAAGGAGAATTAATTGAAGAATTCAACCGCAGTCAATGCCTAGCAACAGTTTTAGAATATCCCGGCTCTCCCGTACCCCTCGGTTCGCCATTTTATATCCATCACCCGCTAATTGAAGAACTCGCGTATCAAGAGATTGGCAAACCTGGAAGTGTTCTGCGGATTAAAGCTCCCAGGAAGATGGGTAAAAGTTCCCTCCTGCTACGGATTTTAGATCGCGCCAATTCTCTTGGCTGCCGAACTGTAAGTTTGGATTTTCAGCAAGCCGAGGAATCTGTTGTAGACAACCTAGATAAATTCTTGCGCTGGTTTTGTGCCAACATCAGCCGCTACCTACAATTGCCACCTCTATTAGATGATTATTGGGATGAAGATATGGGTAGCAAAGTAAGCTGTACTATCTATTTGCAACAATATGTATTAGCCGAAATAAATCGACCTCTAGTCTTAGCTTTAAACGAAGTAAATAGAATTTTCGAGTATCCAAAAATTGCCCGAGAATTTTTGCCGCTGCTGCGAAGCTGGCATGAAGAAGCAAAGCGGATTAAAACTTTGGCAAAACTGCGGTTAGTTGTTCTTCACTCCACAGAAATTTATATTCCTTTAAAGCTCACTGAATCGCCTTTTAATGTCGGTTTGCCGCTGCAATTGCCCTATTTTACAGAAGAGCAGATACTTGCTTTAGCCCAGCGTCACGGACTGGATTGGACAGATAGCCCCGATGCCGAGCGACTGATGGCAATGGTGGGGGGACATCCTTATCTGGTGCGGCTCGCTTTTTACCACCTCTGTCAAAACGCTCTCACCCTAGATCGGCTACTACAAGAAGCTCCCACAATAGCAGGAATTTATAAAGATTACTTGCGGGGTTTTTGGGTGACATTGCAAGAGTATCCCGAACTTGGGGTTGCACTTAAACAAGTGGTAAAATCTGAGCAAGGCGTGGAATTAGATCCGGTAGTAGCTTGTAAATTACTTAGTATGGGGCTGATTCATATTGATAACAACCGCTGTACGCTAAGCTGCGAGTTGTACCGCCTGTATTTTGGTTCGCACAACTTTATTTAGTTATTGCCCCACTTGGAAAATCTGTTCTGCCGTTAAGTTTAAATCGGGGAAGGCAAGCGATCGCACCACATCATCACCTCTAAACTGATTAACTGCATACTCACCGTCAACCAATTGGTTGACGGAAATAGTTGGTTGCTTGGGGTTGCCAATATATCTTCTGCCCCCTAACCCTAAATAATCGACTATCCAGTATTCAGGAATTGCCAATTTTTCATATTCGGCTAACTTTATCAAGTAGTCATCTTGCCAATTCGTACTCACAATTTCGATGACTAAACGGATAGTTTCACCTCTGGTAATAGTCGATCGCTTTTTCCACATCGGTTCTGTTTCTATTTGTTGCCAATCTAATACCATCACATCGGGGCTGTAGCCAGACTTATCAGAATCAATCGCCTTAATAATTCCTTGGCGGGGAATGAAATAGGGCAAAGCCAAACGTTTAATTTCTACTCCCACTTCAAGGGCGAGGAAGCCCCCCACCTGTTCGTGTGTTCCAGTTGCTTGCATTTCGATAACGGCTCCATCATGTAGTTCAAAGCGACCTTGACCCTCTGGATACCAGTCCAGAAACTCGTCTAGGGTCATTTGTTTAGACTGCGCCGGTTGTTCTTGAATGAGCATATAGATTCTCCTTGTTTGCTATTAATTTTAATGTTAATCTAAATTAACAACATCGCAATTCTAAAGGATTCGTAAATTTTTTACCCCACCCCAACCCTCCCCTTACTAAGGGGAGGGAGTAAGAAATTTACAAATGATTTAGGATTGCTATAGCAATTCTTGCAGGAGTCGTAAATTTTTTACCCCACCCCAACCCTCTCCGAACCCGCGGCGAGGGAGTAAGAAATTCACAAATGATTTAGGATTGCTATATAATAACTTGTAGTTGTTACTTTGTCAATTTTATTATAAAAACAATTACTTGGGAAACCTAAATTTTACCGAGGGATTATAATTCAGTAGAGATGGTGACAAAAATAACGCTCAGACTGCCTCTTTTTATACTCAAGTTTCAAGTTTAAATCAACCCATAAACGGCATGACCAAGGTTACATATCAAATTGGTGGCAGTCTCGCCAGTGATGCGCCTACATACGTAGTCCGGCAAGCAGATTCCGAACTTTATGAAGGTTTAAAAGCTGGCGAATTTTGTTACATTTTTAACTCGCGGCAAATGGGCAAATCTTCCCTATTAGTCCGCACCCTGCACCGATTGCAAGCTGAAGGATTTCAATGCAGTACGATCGACATGACGCGCATCGGCAGCGAAAATATCACTCCTTTACAGTGGTACAAAGGAATCGTGGGGGATTTGTGGCGAGGCTTCCATCTGTTAGGACAAGTTAACTTAAAAACATGGTGGCAAGCAGAAGAAGTATCCTTTCTGCAAAGATTGAGCTATTTCATTGAAGATATCTTGCTAGCCAAATTTCCAGAACAGAAAATTTGTATATTTGTCGATGAAATTGATAGCATTCTCAGTTTAGATTTTTCAGTAGATGACTTTTTTGCTTTAATTAGGTATTGTTACAACCAAAGAGCCATCAACCCCGAATATAAACGAATTACTTTCGCGATTTTTGGAGTAGCTACACCCAGCGATTTGATTGCTGATAAAACCAGAAGTCCTTTTAATATCGGAAGAGCGATCGACTTAGCAGGATTTACTTTCTCGGAAGCAAACCCTTTAGCCAAAGGATTAGAAAATGTAGTAACTAATGCACAAGCAATTATCAAACAAATCTTAAATTGGACAGAAGGGCAACCATTTTTAACTCAAAAAATCTGCGATTTGGTAGTCAGAATGGCTGGAGAATCTCCCAGCGGCGAGTTAAAAATTCCACCGGGAACAGAGGGAATTTTTGTAGAATCGGTGGTAAAGTCGCACATCATCGAAAAATGGGAATCCCAAGACGAACCAGAGCATCTCAGGACAATACGCGATCGCATTCTCCGTAACGAACAACGCGCAGGCAGATTGCTCGGAATTTCCCAGCAAATATTACAAGGTGTGGGAGTACCAACTGATGACAGCCGCGAACAAATCGAATTATTGCTATCCGGTTTAGTCGTCAAACAGCAAAGTTATTTGCAGGTAAAAAACCCAATTTATCGAGAAGTATTCAATCTCGCATGGGCAGAAAAACAATTAAGGCAACTTCGCCCTTATTCTCAAGCCTTCGATGCTTGGATTGCCTCTAAACAACAAGACGAATCGCGGCTTTTGAGAGGACAAGCTTTGAAAGACGCTTCCTCTTGGGCGCAGGGCAAAAGCTTGAGCGATTTAGACTATCAGTTTTTAGCTGCTAGTGGCGAAATCGACAAGCAAGAAATACGACTGACCTTAGAAGCAGAAAGATTAAAAGAAGTCGAAAAAAATGCCAAACGCCAAAAAGAGTTTATTGCAGCACTTTCTTTGGCATTAGCGATCGCGCTCTTATTTGGCTCGACAGCTTACTGGCAATATCGCCGAGCTACCATCAGTGAAATAGAAGCGATCGCCACCTCATCAGAACTCCTTTTTACCTTAGAACGAAAACTAGACAGCCTCATCGCCACCATCAAAGCTAAACGCAAACTGCAACAACTGGGTCGAGGCAATCTAGAACTAGAAAATCGAGTACAAAGATTACTAGAACAGGCAGTTTATGAAGCCGACGAATTTAATAATTTATCAGGACATCAAGCAACCATCATGGGATTAGCAGTTAGCCCAGACTCTAAAACCATTGCTTCAGGAAGTACAGATAACACAGTGAAACTTTGGCAGCCAGACGGCACGATTTTGGCGACACTTCCCCACAAAGGTATTGTTTGGAAAATGGCATTTAGCCCCGACAGCAAAATCCTTGCCAGCATCAGTGAAGCCGGAATAGTTAAACTTTGGCAGCGAGAAGGGAAAGATTGGCGCAATCCCAAACTCCTACACACTCTTGCAGGATACAGTAGTCTTTATCCGGCTTTAGCCTTCAGTCCAGATGGCGAAATTTTAGCCGCATCTGGTGCGAATAACACCCTAAAACTCACCAATAAAAACGGTACTTTACTCGCCACTCTCAATCATGACTTTCTAGTTGAGGGTATTGCCTTCAGCCCGGATGGTAAAATGCTGGTGACAGGGAGTGCGAAAGGGCCGATCCGAGCGTGGAAAAAAGACGGCAAAAACTGGGATAAAGTCCGTTTAGTGGCGACATTTCAAGGCCACAAAAACAACATTTGGGACATCAATTTCAGCCCCAATGGTAAAATATTGGCTTCCGCGAGTTTAGACAATACTGTTAAAATTTGGCGATCGGACGACCTTGGCAAGCCACAAAATCCGAAGCCCATACAAACTTTTCAAGGTCACACATCTGGAATTTATACCGTAAATTTCAGTCCCGACGGTCAGCTTATCGCTACAACCAGCGACGATCGCACTATTAAATTTTGGAGTAGCGACGGCAAATCGGCACTGCCCGTGCGAACTTTTGCAGGACATCGCGAGGGAGTGCGGGATGCCAAATTCAGCCTTGATGGGAGTTTCATTGCTTCTCTAGGTTTGGGAAATGCGGTCAAACTGTGGCGAAGTAAAAATATATTTCTCACCTACTTATACGGTCACAGCGCTCCTGTTTACAATCTTGCTTTCAGTCCAGACGGTAAAACTGTTGCCACTATTAGCAATGAGCGTACCATGAAAATTTGGCAACGAGACGGCACTTTGCTGAAGACTTTTGACACGGGCAGCGAAATTCTTTGGAATATAAGTATCAGTCCAGATAGTAATACGATCGCAACGTCTGGGGACACAGCAATTAAACTCTGGCAACGCAATGGCAAACTCGTGGGAATTTTTAACACACACAACTGGTCGGCTTATGCTGTTACTTGGAGTCCTGACGGTAAAATAATTGCCACCCCTGGAAAAAACGGTACAGTTAAACTCTGGCAGTCAAACAAGGTAGAAAAGGAAGCCGCCCCCCTACAAATCCTGAAATTGAAAGATAACAGCGTTGTCTGGAATGTCGCCTTTAGCCCTGATGGGAAAACTCTAGCCGCCGTCACTGGTAGCGGCACCCTAGCTATTTGGAAGCGCGATGGCACTTTGTTGCAGACAATAAATGCTCATCAGGCTATGTCTCTGGGGGTTGCTTTCAGTCCAGATGGTAAGGTTATTGCCTCAACTGGTGTCGATGGTACAGTCAAATTCTGGAAATTTGATGGCACAAAAGTGGGGGATAGCACCCATCCATTGCCCCTACGAATTCTCAAAGGTAACAAAGTGGGAATGGAAGGAGTTAGCTTTAGCCCAGATGGTAAAATCATTGCCACATCAGAATTAGATAACACGATAAAACTTTGGAATTCTGAAGGCATCTTGCTGAAGACACTTCGAGGGCATACAGGTCTGGTTAGGAAAGTTTATTTTAGTCCTGACGGCACTCAAGTTGCCTCCGCCAGCTTTGACCAAACACCAATTTTGTGGAACGTGCAGGAAATTCTCAATACAGACCCGTTGGCTTTTGGTTGCAATTGGCTGCGAGATTATTTGCGAACAAATGCCGAAGTCAAGGAAGAGGACAAACATCTGTGCGATGGAATTCAGTAAATTATATAATGTAAATATGTATCGCCAACGTGAGCAGACCACTACCTATGCTAGAAACCTTATCAAAAACAACAACTTTTGAAGAGTTTCTGGAATGGAAACCAGACGGCAGAATCTATGAATTACACGATAAAGTAATTGTTGAAATGCAGCGAATTGGAGAGCATGAAGAAATTAATGGTTTTTTATGTGGTGAAATAACTGTAGAATTCAAACGATTAAAACTACCTTACATCATCCCCAAGCAAGCCTTAATTAAAGTTCCCGATCGCGAATCTGCTTATTGCCCTGACGTGCTAGTTATAAATCAGGAAAATTTGTCATCAGAACCGCTATGGAAAAAGTCATCAACCGTTACTCAAGCAGCCTCCGTTCCTCTCGTTATTGAAGTCGTCAGCACGAATTGGCAAGATGATTATGCTCACAAACTGGTTGATTATGAAACTTTTGGTATTCCTGAATACTGGATTGTTGACTATTTAGGTTTGGGTGGTAGACGCTACATCGGCAATCCCAAACAACCGACGATTTCCATCTATTATTTAGTGGATGGTGAATATCAAGTTAATCAATTTCGAGATGATGACTCGATCGTATCCCCAACATTTCCAGAATTAAATTTGACTGCCAAACAGATTTTTACCGCTGGGCGATGATTGATGTTAAATACCAAGTGGGCGGTAGTCTCAATACAGACGCACCCACCTACGTCAAACGAAAAGCCGATGACCAACTATATGAAGCTTTAAAAAATGGCGAGTTTTGTTACGTCCTCAACTCGCGACAAATGGGCAAATCTTCCCTTCTCGTTCGTACCTTGCACCGATTGCAACAAGAAGGATTTCTGTGCAGCACGATCGACATGACGCGCATCGGCAGTGAAAACATCACTCCTTTACAGTGGTATAAAGGTATGATTGCGGAACTGTGGCGCGGCTTCAATCTTTTAGGACAAGTTAATTTTAAAACCTGGTGGCGCGACTCAGAAGATGTCTCGTTTCTACAAAGATTGAGTCATTTTATTGAAGATATCCTACTGGTTAAGTTTCCTCAAGAGCGCATCTTTATATTCATCGATGAAATCGATAGCATTCTCAGTTTAGATTTCGCTGTCGATGACTTTTTTGCCCTGATTCGGTTTTGCTACAATCAGCGAGCGATTAATCCCGAGTATAACCGCATTAGTTTTGCAATCTTTGGAGTAGCTACGCCGAGCGATTTAATTGCTGACAAAAATCCAACTCCTTTTAATATCGGTCAGGCTATAGATTTGCAGGGTTTTGAACTCTCCGAAGCCCAACTATTAGTTAAAGGATTAGAGACGGTCGTCAGTAATCCTGATGCGGTTCTCAAACAAATATTAGCTTGGAGTTCAGGACAGCCATTCCTCAGCCAGAAAATTTGCTATTTAGCCTATAGAGCTAGCCGGGAAACGGCGGACGGATTAGTAAATATTCCCCCGGGAACAGAGGCATTTTGGGTGGATAGTTTGGTGCGATCGCGCATCGTCACTAACTGGGAATCGCAAGACGAGCCAGAGCATCTGAAAACGATACGCGATCGCCTCCTCCGTGACGAACAACGCGCCGGAAGATTGCTAGGCATTTACCAACAAATCTTGCAAGGTGTGGAAGTACCAACCGATGATACCCGAGAACAAACCGAACTATTGCTATCGGGTTTAGTGGTAAAAAAGCAAGGCTGTTTGCAGGTAAAGAACAGAATTTATCAAGAAGTATTTAATACCGAATGGGTAGAGAAACAATTAGGGCAACTGCGTCCTTATTCCCAATCTTTCGATGCTTGGATCGCTGCCAAACAAACAGATGATTCGCGCTTTTTGAGGGGACAAGCCTTAAAAGATGCTCAAATCTGGATGCAGGGAAAAAGTTTGAGCGATTTAGACTATCAGTTTTTAGCAGCTAGCGCCGAACTCGACAAGCAAGAAATGCAACTAACCTTAGAAGCAGAAAGGTTAAAAGAAGTCGAAAAAAATGCCAGACGGCAAAAGTGGTTTATTGCTGCACTCTCTTTAGCATTAGCGATCGCCCTCTTTCTGGGAACAGCAGCTTTTTGGCAATATCGCCAGGCTACCTTGAGCGCAATTGAAGCGATCGCCACCTCCTCCGAAGCCCTCTTCACCTTAGAGCAAAAATTAGACAGCCTCATCGCCGCCATCAAAGCCAAGCGCAAACTGCAACAACTCGGTGGGGCAAATCCCGAACTAGAAAATCGCGTGCAATTATTACTAGAGCAGGCAGTTTATGGAGCTTCTGAGTTCAACCGCTTGTCAGGACATCAGGGGTTACTGTATAGATTAGCAATCAGTCCCGACGCT
>NZ_JANMZH010000316.1:0-1085 GCF_031383065.1 Microcoleus sp. OTE_8_concoct_300
TAAGCTGTTGTGCATTTAAAACGCATATTGGTATAATATAACATAATGATATTCAGAAAAAGTGAATGCCTGCTAAAAACTTTCTAAGTTCCGAAACAAAGGAAACTCTTCAACAAGTATTAAAAGAGCATGAGCATCCAGACATTCGGCAAAGAGCCTTAATTTTTTTGTTACTAAATAACGGAAATACACAAGCTCAAACTGCTGAACTAATTGGATGTTCTCTAAGAAAAGTTGCTTATTGGAGTATTCATGGTGATCCTGAGAATTTAGACAGTTTTAAAGATGATAGGATGAAGGGTAACTACCGAAAAGCCACAGAAGAATACATTGATTTACTTCTAGAGACAATTGAAGTAGAACCTGAGAAATATGGCTATGAATTCGGGAGATGGACAACAGCTAGACTTGCCATATATTTAGAAAAAAAGACAGGAATTGAACTGAGTAGCACTCAAGTAAGGAGGATTTTAAAGTCAAAAAAGTATGTTTACCTCTGGGCGAAATATAGCTTAGAGGATAAACAAGATACCGTAGAGAGGGGTTTATTTAAAGATAAACTAGCTGAATATCTAAAAATAGAAAAAGAAGCTCCAAACCTTTTACAGGTATGGTTTTGGGACGAGAGTGGATTTAGTTTAAGAGTAATCAGAAGGAAGAACTGGTGTAAAAAAGGGACTCGAAGTAACAAAAGAGGAGATCGACGAAAAGGTCGTATTAATGTCATGGGTGGAGTGAGATATTCAGATAAAAAAAGATGGGTAGATTTTATTCCATCTGGGAATTCTGCTAATTTTTATGCAGTGCTAAAAAATTTTTATGAAGATTTAAAAGCAGAGTGGATATTGCAAGGAAATTTAGCCGAAGACTTTAAAGATAAAGGCTGTAAGTTTGTGATAATTTTGGACAACGCTAGTTTTCATAAAAAAGCAGAGACTTTGCAGAAAATAGCGTCAGAAATGCCGAATCTAATCATAGAGTTTTTACCCAAATATAGCCCTGACTATAACCTAGTTGAATTAGTATGGCATTCTGCCAAGGAATATGTTGCTAATAGATTATTTGAATCCATTGAAAAACTAGAA
>NZ_JANMZH010000333.1:0-1174 GCF_031383065.1 Microcoleus sp. OTE_8_concoct_300
GGTGGCTCGACAATTCAAATAGGCACTGCCCAAAACGATGAATTCCTAGGCAGCAACAGCGACAATAATATATTCGATGGTAAATCAGGGGATGACAACTTATATGGTGGCGACCTTGGCGACATCCTCAACGGGAACAAAGGCAATGATTTTATCAGCGGTGGTAACGGTGATGACATCCTATCGGGAGATGAAAATAATGACATTATTCTGGGCGACTTGGGTGAGGATTTAATCTGGGGAGGTAAAGGCAATGACTCCCTAAATGGTGGCGAAGGTAATGACCTGATTCTGGGTGAGGAAAATAATGACTTCATCGATGGTGACATGGATAATGACACCTTAAAAGGAGGCAAAGGTGAGGACATCATCCTTGGTAGTCAAGGTGACGACTACCTGTTTGGAAACCAGGGCTCGGATACTATCTGTGGCGGTGAAGGTAATGATTTAATCAGTGGTAACGAACAAGCAGATATCCTGGGAGGGTGTGAAGGAAATGATACTCTGTACGGAGGCGAAAACAACGATAGTCTCACTGGTGGTCAAGGTGATGATGTTCTTTACGGAGAATTGGGCTCCGATAGTTTAACTGGCGGTAGCGGTAACGATATCTTTGTCTTAAATTCAGGTCAAGGATTTGACCGGATTGCTGATTTTACAGTCGGTCAAGATTTGATGGGATTAAGCGGAGGTTTGAGCTTTGGTCAGTTAGAAATAACTCAAAATGCTCAGGGAACTATCATCAAGAATATCTTGACAGGAGAGGAGTTAGGTGTGATGATAGGAGTGAGTGCCAATGCGATTACATCGGCTAATTTCCTGTTGATTTAGGGAAAAATGAAAAGTGCGATCGCCCCTTCGATCAAAAAAGACCAAAAAAGGCTCTCGCACTTAACTCCCAATCAACAATAGAACTATTGCAAAAATAAATAGGACGGGCAAGATGCCCATCCCACAAGAAAAAATAACTCTTGTGGGATGGACCCCAGAGTCCGTCCCATCAATTGATGAAAAGGATTTTTGCAAGAGGTCTAATTGATATCACATCTTCCGCTGAAATTCTTCAAGCACATCCATCAACTGAACTTGACACTGCATCGGTATCAAATCTGCCAGCGGGACTTCCCGCTTGCCGCCGCCCAACTTGACTGGAATTCCTTGTAAAACTTGTGCA
>NZ_JANMZH010000370.1:0-1976 GCF_031383065.1 Microcoleus sp. OTE_8_concoct_300
CAGGGTAAGCTCATCTAATTTGGTATAAATTGTACTTGACAAAAAGCCGCCAATAGGCTCTATATCTGTGCACCGAACTCAAACCTATAATTAAGTTTGACTCTTAACAAAGTCAATCAAGTTGAAACGGAGTTAAAGACAATGACAAAGGGTTTTGCACCTATATTGAAACTCGCTGTAAAATCTCAAGCCAAAAGAGCAGAAAAACGACATTTAACACCTCTGGGCGACATCCAAGCTAATTTATTGAATTATGTAGCAGAGATCCCGGACCCCAGAGTTCAAAGAACCCAAAAACACTCATTAAAAGATATTTTAGTAATCTCTATTTTAGCCGTCATTGGCGGTGCCGAAGGTTGGGAAGACCTGGAAAATTATGGCATCGCTAAACAGCAATGGTTAGAGGAATTTCTCGAATTACCCAATGGTATCCCGAGTGATGATACTTTTCGACGAGTTTTTGAAAGAATTAATCCTGAGGATGAGAGAACAATGTTTAGCGAAGTGGCTTCAAAGTATGCTTGGTTCGATAGTTGGCGAGATTATCCCCATCGATGGCAAAAGTGTTAGAGGTTCTTATGACCGTAATCAAGGCGTAAAAGCTTTGCATTTGGTCACGGCTTGGGCAAGTGAACAGCGTTTAGTTTTAGGGCAAGTTAAAGTTGAGGATCATTCCAACGAGATTACGGCAATTCCGGCACTCTTAGAATTATTAGACCTGACCGGGGCGACCGTTACCATTGATGCGATGGGAACTCAAACCGAGATTGTGAAACAAATTCGCCACAAAAAAGCTGATTATATTGTATCTCTTAAAGCTAATCACCCCACTTTACATTCTCAGGTTAAAGAATGGTTTGATACCAGAAGAGCTAATAACTTTGAAGGCATTAACGTTAGTTATAACCAACAGATTGAAAAGGGACACCATCGCACTGAAAAACGTTATGTTTGGGCTGTTCCTTTAGAGGCTTTCGGTGGTCTTTATCAACAAGACCAGTGGTCGGGACTGCAAACCATCGTCATTATTGAAAGAATCCGCCATCTTTGGAACAAAACGACTCATGAAGTCCAATTTTATCTAACTTCTCTGCCTGCGGATGCTCAACATCTTGGTCGTGCCATTCGTCAACATTGGACTATTGAAAACCAAGTTCATTGGACTTTAGATGTCACGTTCCATGAGGATCAATGTCGGATTCGTTCAGGTCATAGTCCTCGTAATTTTGCCATAGAGAGACGGATGGCACTTAACGCTCTTAATCAGGAGAAAACATTGCAGCGTAGTCTTCGTCAAAAAATCAAACAGGCTTCTATGAATAATGATTATATGATGACTGTTCTCAACTCCTTTTGTCAAGCTTGATTGAGATGCTCTTACCCTGAATAATCTTAACCTAACGGCTTCCACTCTCTTCCATTCTCTTACATCTCTATTGTTAGAAGCAAACTCTTCTAACTCAGCCAGCTTTTCTTTTAGTTCCTGGTTTTCATCACTTGACATCTCTTTACCTCTAAGAATGTGACTTTTACTTTCAGTCTATCACCCTTGCTTAAATTGTACAACTCATTTAGACGTGCTATAGTGTTTTTCCACAACATCTAAAATCGAGTCCAGAATCTCTTGTTTCTTCTGCCTGTAAGCTTTGCGATCGGTCTCCCAAAGTTGTTTAAAATAGCTGTAATTAGCAACAGTCAGAAATTCGACAATTTGACAATCTTCTGGACAATCGCGCCGGGCTTCCGTCAGTAAAGTTGGCGTTGTAATTGCAAAGCTCGGAGGAGAAAAATCATTTTGCTCATACATTTGAGCAAAAGCTTCATTTAGATCCAAGGTAAGAATTCAGGTATCTGAAACGTAGTGACAGAAGGACTTCTAGAATTAAAGCCTTCGCTAAATCAACAGCTTAATTCTCAATAGGTACGAAAATAAAAGCTTTCAGGGTTTCTTAATAAGAATGGATATTTGAGGATTA
>NZ_JANMZH010000389.1:0-13291 GCF_031383065.1 Microcoleus sp. OTE_8_concoct_300
TATGAGTTGCACTCTGATTTATTGGGAAGCAGAAATATTGCTTTGAGAACGTTGCTCGTCCGGCAAGACTGGATGAGTACGGGCACTTTGTCAATGTGCCTTCAGGGTGTCGGGTGATGAAACCAAAGCTGAAATCCTGCAAAGGTTCTCAGAGTTGCGGTGGAGCCTAGATGCAAGCTCCCACTGTATTGTGAGCCGTCAGGCCCAACAATCAGTGGCGGGTAATTTACCCTTCCGAAAGCAACTTTAAATATTGCCGAATTAAGCCAATAGTCACAGCGGGAATTTCTAACTGCGGAGTCAAACCTACGTTTTCCAGAGGCTGAAAAACTTTGATTGCTTCGGGGTTGAGGTTGGCCAACCGCTGCCCGATTTCGGGGCCGGTAAACTGCGATTTTTCTCCCCAAATAATCGCTGTCGGCGTTGTTAGCTGAGTGATGTACAGCGACAAATCAAAGCACAAATCTCCCCGCACAAAAGACAGGGCGGCATATTCTGCATTTGGTTCCAAAGCAGATTCGAGGTAAGCGTCTACAATTTCTTGGTAAACGCGACGGGAATCGGCAAATTGGCGCTGTTCTAGGAAGCTACGGATGCCGCCGTCTGTGGCGATTCCGGTACTGTAGAGCAAGCGGTCTAAAATCGGCGTTCCCACTAGCTGAGCGAAGAAACTGCGGCCGTAATCTTGTCCGAAGTCTGACAAACCGCTGGGTATCGTCAAAATTAGGGATTTGAAGAGATCCGGCCGCGCGATCGCAGCTCGAATCACGATCGCCCCCGTCAGCGAAGAAGCAATCACATCTGTCGGACTGCCGCAAGTTTTTTCTATAAATTCGATCAAAGTTGTGATGTAATCTTCAACTAAATAATTTCTCGGCGGATGTTCCGATCGTCCCCAACCGATTAAATCAGGTGCTAAAATTCGATATTCGGTCGCAAAAGCCGGATAAACTTTCGACCATTCGTAGGCACTCGACCCGCCCCCAAAACCGTGAAAAAATACCAAATTCGGTTTATTTTCCGAAGTTGAGTTCGGCAACCCGATCCAAGGCATTTTTTCAGCAGTGTAGTATACCATTCTGCCGAGTGAAGTAACTGTCGATCGCTGACCGAAGCCGAGGGGTACAAGCATAAATAAACCTCAATCACTGTTATATTTTAGATTTTTGTCCGCCGCCCGGTCTCTGTTTAAAAAACTTCCCAAGCTGGTGGCGTTTTTGTAAAGATTGAGTATTGATGTCAACAAACCTGACGCTCAACTCGTACCGTTAGACCCGAGGCTTCTTTTTCCCTCGAAGCAAGGGCTTTTTTGAGTTACCCAGAAACACCGCCACTTTTTTCATTACTGTTTCAAGGTGCCAGAAAGTACATTGAAAATCAGGATGCTCCCGAAATATAATTGCTCCGCTCGGTACCTGGCACCGCCACGGCTTTAATCAAGAGGCGTGGATTCGGGGTACAGAGGCCCCCCAAGCGCCTCCTTTAACTCCCCTCTAAATACACGCCTGGGACTCTCCGGCTGATAGTTAAATCTATTTTAGTACAGGTGAAGCGTGAAACGACACACAGCAACTAAGTTTTGGGATTTGGGCAATTCGGCTGTGTAGTTATCGTCACCCTTGCAAACTACCGCCGATGAGAGATAATATCAAAATGATGGGTAAGACCCCTCAACATACTAGAGTCTGTTCGCCAACCCGGAAAGCAGGCGCTCGGAAAGCAGGAGTATTAGAACTCGCTTTCAGTCAGGCGGCAGGTTTGCCGACGCTCGCCCATCACGAATAATTAATCACGATATTTTGCGGAGCAGTGGCTTTTGAGGTCGAAAGTCTTTGTTGGAGGGCCCGCGAGCGGGTGTCGATGCCGGCGTTGCAGGTTTGGTAATCACGGGCCTCGCCGTAATCACTTCCAAAACACAAGAAACAAGTAATCTCAGGGAGGTCTACTAAATATGCAACTGCTCAGGAAACGGGATCGCGAGGGTTTTATGGTTGATGCGAAAAGTCTTCAATCTGATGGATTTGCAGAATTTGATACAGTCTGTCGAAGCATGGATTTAAACGGCAAAAAGTCTTTTGTCGCGACTCCAGAACGCTCAGGCGCAGGGTCAGAGGTGCGATCGCGCGCCACCGCACCGGCGATCGTCCGCGTAGCTTTAGAAGAGTTAAAATGCTTTGAAGTAGTAGAACACCAGTTTGCACATTGGGGGGTGACTTTTAGCAATGCCGTCGCCATCCAACCTTCAAACCCAGCATTTTTCACGGGTTCTGGGGCAACAGTGTTAATGGGAGCCCCCAAAAGCGGACAGATAGAAATAACTTTTAAGTATCCAGTTCGCTGGGTGTCAGGACTTGTCACCAGTTCGCGACGAACTGTTTTATCTGCTTGGGACATCGACGGCAACTCAATTGTTCAGGATGAAATGCCGAGCCCCAATCTGGCCGGGTCTAATTCTCCCATCCCTCCTAACGCTCCCCTGCGCGTAAAAGCTCCGAATATTCATCGAATTACTTTTTACGCTTTTGATGGTCAGCTAGTAGTCGATGACTTGATGTTTGGATTTTAGAGCTCCGTCATAAGTAGCGTCCCAAGTCTGCAAACCTTCGATCATGGCATTGCGGACTAAAGCTTCGGGTTCTCGACTCAGCATCAGGCGAAAGCACTCGGCAGCCCGGGAACGGGCGATCGAACTTTTGACGGAGCTCACAGGGCCAAACCCACCCTTATTCACCAAATCGGTCATTTGTCGCACTGCAATCAAACGCTTCAGGGGGTCAGGATCGGTCAAATCTGCCAGGATGCGATCGAGCGCCACTTCATCTTTTGAGGCCCCCAGACTCAACGCTTGCCGCAGCAACAGCCCTGCAATCGCGATCGTGCCAAAGTTCTGCAAAATCAGGCTCAAAGCCATCCAGTGGCTCTCGGAGTCCGCCCAAATCGCCAAACTCATGTAAGCGCCCAAGGTAGCAATGCCGCCGATGCCCACCGCTAAAACCAATCGGCGGTTCGGGCCCTCCCAAAATTGCTCGACGAGCGATCGCAGCAATTGCCAGTCCCAGGACTGCCCTTGGTAAGCCAGCATCATCGCTGCTATCCCGAGCCCTGTGGAAAACAGTAACTGACTGTTCCACCACCCCCAAACTGCTGCCAGGGTGAAAGCGGCCAGCCAACCTTTTGAGCGAGTCAAACGCTCTAGCAGCCACTTGAGAAAGGCAGTAGAAACCACAGGCGATCGGGCCCCAGAACTCTTGGCATCAAGCCGCAGGCGCCTTTTTTCGGCAGTCCGGCCTGTCGCTGCTGGGGTTCCCGGCGGGCGATCGTCCGAACTAAATTCCCTCAATGCTCGGGGATCATTCATTTCTAAGGACAGCTCCCTCGACGGGAGCTTATCGAGTTCCAAAGTGCGATCGGAGAGTTTCACGGGCGATCGATTCAGCTTCTTCGTTGTAGTTTTTTTTACTTGATTCATACTGACTTTTTTGAGAAATAACTTAAACTTATACCAATTTCAATAAACTCTGCAACTGTTTGCCAGTTTCAAACCATTACATAATCAGTCTTTCCCAATCTAAAATCTCACATCTAAAATCTCACATCTCACATCTAGAATGGTATGAGCCAGGCTTTTTTAGCAGTGATTTATATCCTCGGCAAACAATAGTCTTAGACTCTATAATACCAGAAATTTAAACTCGTGGTGAGTACGGCAACTTGCTATAATTCCCATAAATCATTACCAAATATAGAGCAATGGAAGATTGTTGAGAAAAGCCCAACAGTTCAACAACGAATATTTCTGAATCACTCTTGAGACAGAAGGTCGATCGGAGTTTGCCATCAGGGCAAAAAATAGAAAAAATTTTAATTTCAGAAAATAGGGGAATTTTGAGTAATTGAATTCGTCCGCCGATTCATGGGCGACGAAAATTTAGCTTTTTGCCTGCAGCCCCGGGCGATCGCTGTCCCCGAGTGTCAAATGATGCTGGGTTCACAGCTTGACCCCGCTCAAAAACGGATACAAGTTTCCGATACTCGTGGTGGAGAGGCAAAAATTTTAGACTGTTGTTCAAGGTCCCAGATTCATCTGTGGAGTAAATCTAAAATCTAAAATCCTTCGACGGCGATCGCGACTCGACCTCGCACTCGCATAACGTCGCTGGCCCTCGCCGAACGTCTCACGCCAAAGTCTAAAATTTAAAATCGACTGACGGTTAGCTGGACGGACACCTGCCGTCCGGGCCGATCGAGAACCCAGACAGTATTGTTTGTTGACACTCTCGGGCGTAAACGCACTCTTGATTCTTTAATGTACAACGTGGCAAGCTTTGGCAGGATTTCTCCAACAAAAGTAGAGGCCTCATCTCAAGAGAGCGTTGCTTGCATAAGCGTGCATTGCGTTCCGGTATGCCCTACCGTACCTAATCCTCTCAGGAGAGGATGTTTCTAGCTGCGTTTTCATCTCTATCCATCACACAACCGCATTTAGAGACGTGCATTTTAGTAGATAGCGTTTTCTCCACAATTGCACCGCAACTCGAGCATTCTTAGCTTGTTTACTGCGGATTCACCGCAACCGTTACTTTCTCAAATACTATTGCGAAGTATTCAAACCAGACACGAAACTGATACCAAGATGCGTCATTAATAGACTTAGCCAGACAATGATTTTTTACCATATTTTTAATCCTCAAATCGACCGAAGCTCTCAAGTCGTTGGACGCTCACTATGCACCGTGCAAGTTTTATTGCATGATTCAATACGATTGCCTACTTATTTTGAGGTGGCGTCACCCGAGAATCTGTCTAGCGAGAGCCCCTGTTCTTTGAACCTTTAATCCTCCTAGACACGAGCCCGTGAAAACGTTTGAATACTTTTTCACCTTGACGCCAGAATCTAGAATTCTCAACCATTACCCCGTTTGAGTCTGTTTGACACTCCCCGGCCTAAAGGCGCGAGGATTCTTGGATCAATCAGTCGAACTTATCTCTGTTTTGCTGCCATCAAAGAGTAGAGATCGGTCTGTCCCCAAGCGTTGATTTCGGTGTGCCCCACCGTATTTAAATTGATACCTGCCTGCTTCAATCCTTTAGCAAGAATATTTTGACCAGCATTATGATCACGATCTAGTATCGTTCCGCAACCACAAATATGGGTTCGGGTTGACAGGGTTTTCTTAACAAGATTGCCACAATTTGAACACTCCTGGGAAGTGTACTGAGGTGGAACAGCAATTATAGTTTTGCCATACACTTTCCCAAAGTATTCCAACCCGAAGAGCAAATTGTGACCACGCTGCATCACTAATTGATTTAGCAAGTTTATGGTTCTTAACCATATTATTAACCTGAAGTTCGACCTAGGCTACAAAATGGTTAAACTTTACCGCGCCGGGCGTCGTCTTTATGGCGAAGTCTTTACGCTGCCTAGTGACCTTCAGGTGTTTTCTTCCTAACTTGTTAATCGCTTTTTTCCGATTGCCAGAACGTTTCTTCTTCCCTTGAAACCCGATCATGCAATCTTTTCAAAGCCTTTTCACTTTTTCGGAGATAGGGAGGGTTGACGACCGTTTCGCCATCGCTGTCGGTATAGAAGTGATTTAATCCCACATCTATCCCAAGAGTTTTGCCAGTAGAAATGAGTTCCTATTTTCGCTCTACGTTGATGCAGAATTGGGCGTAGTATCCATCGGCACGACGCACAATTCTGATTCGCTCGCATCTCACCGGGTGCATAAAAATGCAAATCCCGACTACCGATTAGTTTGAACTTTCCTGCAGCAAAACCGTCCTTAAGTGTCAAGCATCTTTTGTCGGTAGAAAGCGCCCAGCCTGTAGTTTTGTATTCAACGGCTCGAGTGTACTTCTTGAACTGCGGGTATCCCTTTTTCCCTGGTTTCTTGGCGAAAGCAATTAGCAAAGAAACGTTGGATAGCAAAAATGGCACGTTCAGCCGAGGCTTGACGTGCCATCGAATTAAGCTTACCTGGCCATTCAAACTCTTTTGCCATGATGGCGCATTGTTTGTACAGATCAACTAGCTTGACTCCTTGATTGTCTATCCAGTATCTAAGAGTTTTGTTTCGGACAAATTGAGCTGTTCTGATTATCTCGTCGATGATCCGATATTGCTTCGCTTTGCCTTTCAACTTAAACTCTAAAACTATCATGACAACAGCTTATCACTTTTATGAAAACTTTTGCTCGCAAAATCTATATGTTTAACAATTATTTACGCCTTGCGGAAATTAAAGCCGGCCACTGAAGAAGGGGCTTTAGACCCAATTTTTTGGTAAACTGATTTAATTTTCCGTAGGCCTTGAACTCGAAAACTAGCATTGTTCTAGCTCCCTTCTTCTTCTACACCATCTAGCATAGGATGTTCGGTAAGTTCCCCAAACTTTACAATTAAAGCCGTCAAGCTTATGACGGGGTTTTAGACCCAATTTCCTGATAATTAATAGCAGGAGCATTCCTAAACTGCTAATATTTTGGAATTAATGGGAATTGGGTTAATTAAACTGGCTTCTCGTTAACTATCAGCCGGAGAGTCCAAGGGGTGTATGTAGAGGGGAGTTAAAGGAGGCCTTCTTAGCCTTACTTACCCCAAATCCACGCCTCTCGATCGAAGGCGTGGCGCTTCCAGGTACCGAGCGGGGCAATTATATTTGGGGAGCATCCTGATGTTCAATGTACTTTCTGGCACGTTGAAACAGTAATGAAGAAAGTGGCGGTGGTTCTGGGTATCTCAAAAAAGCCCTTGCGTCCAGGGAAAAAGAAGCCTGCGGTCTAAGGGTACTCGGTTGACCGTCAGGTTTGTTCACGCTTGAGTCCCCGATCCCCATGGGCAGGGGTTCGGTGGCGTTTGCTTAACGATCGGGGCAAATAGTTGACAAAACCTACCTCTTCTTCATCTAGAAAGATAAGTTCTTGTAGATAGACTAATTTAGGTTTAGGCGCTAAAGTTAACTATATAACCTTTGGCGATCGGGGGATAGCCGACTTATCTTGGGATAGGCGACTATCCCATAGCGTTGTCAGTCAACTTCAACTGGCTTTAGGTAACTAAAGTTAACTATCAGCCCATTCGTCCAAGGCGTGTATTTAGAGGGGAGTTAAAGGAGGCCTTATAAGCCTCCGTACCCGGAATCCACGCCTCTTGATGAAAGGGGCGGCTGTCGGAGGTTGGGAAGCTGGCTAATTATATTTCGGGAGCATCCTGATTTTCAATGTACTTTCTGGCACTTTGAAACAGTAATGAAGAAAGTGGCGGTGGTTCTACTTCACTCAAAAAAACGCTGGCATCGAGGGAAAAAGAAGCCTGCGGTCTAACGGTACGACCTTGACCGTCAGGTTTGTTCACGTTTGAGTAGGTTTTATCAAGCAGCATATCAAGTCCGGTAAATTAACCGTAATTATTGTAGGGGCCGTCCGGTCACGCCCGATCGGCAATATCAGCCAGATATCGCCGTAAACCAGCCCTGGAGCCTCGATATTATGGTCTATAGACCGGAGTAGATAGCAGTTCGGGCATCATCCGGGTTCAAACCCGTAAAGCAGCAGCGCCAACAACCAACCGCGCGATCCTGTTGCCGCAAGTGCGGAGACTGGAAAAACAGCGGGTTTTGACCAGACTCAGGCAGAACGGCTGCCCCCAAACTGTGTCTGCGGAGGTTAGGCTAGTCAAGAGAAGAAAAAAATACTTACGATCGAGACTTGATTAATCTACCTTGTAATTTCTTGCTCAGTTGTCAAGCCCAACAGTTTTGCATTCTCTGGCAAGCGAGACTCTTGGCACTTCCAACCAGTGTATTTCTCGACCGTCAAAGAGCTTGGGTTTGATGGTAAAACCCTTACCAGTATGTAAACACCTTACCGATGGCTCGCCGGAACAATCTTGCAGGAAAACCCATGTCTAGTATGCAAAACCAATTCACGGTTCACTTCTGGGGCGTTAGAGGTAGCATAGCGTCTCCCGGGGCTGAAACAGTACGTTACGGGGGTAACACGCCCTGTATAGAAATGCGAGTGGGTGACAGTCGCCTAATTTTCGATGGCGGTACTGGATTGCGGGTTTTGGGACAAACTCTCCTGTCGCAGATGCCCGTAAAAGCTCATATATTTTTTACTCACTCTCACTGGGATCACATTCAAGGATTCCCATTTTTTGTCCCAGCTTTTATTCAAGGCAATTGTTTTGACATCTATGGGGCTGTTGCTCCTAATAAGGCTAGTATCCAGCAGCGGCTCCACGACCAGATGCTGCACCCCAATTTTCCGGTGCCCCTGCAAATTATGGGGGCAGACCTGAAATTTAACGATATAGAAGTGGGAAAACCGCTGGAAATCGGAGAGATTAAGGTGGAAACTGCTTTGTTGAACCATCCCGGGGAAGCTATAGGCTACCGCGTGAACTGGCGGGGGTATTCCGCTGCTTACGTGACTGATACCGAACATTTTCCCGACCGTTTGGACGAAAATGTGCTGTATTTGGCTAGGGATGCTGAGGTGCTGATCTACGACGCTACTTATACCGATGAGGAGTATTATGCCCAGAAGAGCAGCAAGGTCGGCTGGGGACATTCGACTTGGCAGGAAGCGGTGAAGGTGGCAAAGGCTGCTAATGTCAAAAAGTTGGTGATTTTTCACCACGACCCGCTGCACAATGACGAGTTTTTAGACAGGGTGGGAGAACAAGTGGCTCAAAGGTTCCCGAACAGTTTGATGGCGCGGGAAGGTTTGTCGTTACAGTTGCTGCCTCCTGAGAAAGATTTGTCTGAAGCGTCGGTGCAAGCGCCTAAAGTGCCTGTCTGATGGATTTGAGATTGCCAGATACTTCTTACATCTTGAGGTCGGAAATCTCAAATTTAAGTTAGGGCTGACCTCAAAGACAGATACAAGCCCCCTGCTTAAGTCGTGGAAAACCAAAAAGTTTAGATCAAAGTTCAATCTCCCAGATTGCATCTGTGGAGTCAATCTAAAATCTAACATCTAACATCTAACATCGACTGGCGATCGCAATCTGGCTAAGTGTGTCAAAATCTTAAGCGTGTGGGTAACTTCTTCTTGTACCGCTGCTCTGACTCCAACTTCTGTTGCCTTGGGAAACTTTGATGGTTTGCACCTAGGGCATCAACAAGTCGTGCAGCCAATTTTAAATAAATCGCCTGGACTAAATTCTGCGACGGTTTCGGAGACGGGGCAAAACTTGCGCTCAAACGCTGGCCGAGATCAAAATTTGGAAAGCGAAGATCCGGCGACCTGCGACAATGACTCAGCAGCACAGCCCGATCGAGCCGGCAGCAGCCATAATTTCGATGGTTTGATAGGGCAGACAAGGGCAGAGGGCAACAGCCTCTCTGGGATCGATTCTCATGGGGGCGATAAATTTTACAGCACCGTGGTGACATTCGATCCCCACCCGCAAGAATTCTTTACCGGTCAAGCGAAAAAACTGCTGACACCTTTGGCAGAAAAGGTAGAATTGCTCGAAGCAATGGGCGTCGAGCAACTTGTGCTGCTGCCGTTCGATCGAGAATTGGCGACTTTGACGGCTATTGAGTTTGTCGAGGAAATTCTGGTGCGACAACTAAAAGCGAGTCGAATTAGTGTGGGGGTTGATTTTCGGTTTGGACGGGGACGCGCTGGGACGGCTGTGGATTTGCAGTCTATAGCCTCGGGTTACGGTGTTGATGTTGCTCTTGTACCCCTGCACAATTGCGGTACGGTGCGGATCAGCAGTTCTGCAATCCGCTTATGTCTGGCCGAGGGCGACCTCACAAAAGCGAATCAGTTGCTGGGGCGACCTTACAGTTTGGTGGGGACTGTGGTCGGCGGACAGCGGCTGGGCAGGACGATCGGATTTCCTACTGCTAATATCGAACTGCCGCCGGAAAAATTTTTGCCACGTTTGGGCGTGTACGCGGTGCGAGTCTCGGTGAAGCATGGAGGGGAAAAGATGAAAGATCAAAGTTCTTCCTCTCAGCAAGAAAATCCCCAATCTCTAATCCCCGGCAAAGCATCAAATTTATTTTTTGTCAACGGGGTGATGAATGTTGGCTGCCGCCCGACGGTAGACGGGCTGCAACCCACTGTGGAAGTTCACCTGTTAGATTGGTCTGGGGATTTGTACGGTAAAACCTTGAGCGCGAGTTTGGTAGAGTTTTTGCGGCCCGAACAAAAATTCGCTTCTCTGGATGCTCTCAAAACTCAAATTCAGGCAGATTGTGACGTTGCTAGAAGCGTATTAGCTGCTAAAGTCTAATAATTATGTGATATTGAACGGGCGATCGCTTTTAAAAATGGTGCAACATGAGTCAGACTAAATTCTAGTTGTACAAATACGAAGTCCCCAAGGCAAAGACTCAAGATTTTGGCAATCTTGATATCTTTTCAACAATTAGCAACTAGCAATTAACAATTAGAAATCAGGGATATGAGACAACATATTGAGCGGCTAAAACAAAATCTAGGCAAGACTATTGTTGGCAAAGCCGATGCTATTCGCTTGGTGCTGGTAGCAGTGCTTTCGGGTGGACACGCGCTGCTGGAAGATGTGCCGGGTGTGGGAAAAACGCTGCTGGCGAAGTCTTTGGCGCGATCGATCGATGGGAAGTTTCAGCGGATTCAGTGCACTCCCGATTTGTTACCCACGGATATCACTGGTACTAATATTTGGAATCCGCGCAGCGGAGAGTTTGAGTTTTTGCCCGGGCCAGTTTTTGCTAATGTTTTGCTTGCCGATGAAATCAATCGGGCGACGCCGCGAACTCAGTCAGCTTTGCTGGAAGTGATGGAAGAAAAGCAGGTGACAGTAGATGGAGTTTCTCGGAATGTTCCGGCCCCGTTTTTTGTGATTGCGACTCAGAACCCGATCGAATATCAAGGCACTTTCCCGCTGCCGGAAGCCCAGATGGATCGGTTTACTTTGTCTTTGACATTGGGCTATCCCGCTGCGTTGGAAGAGTTGCAAATGTTGGAACGGCTTTCTGATAGTTTTGCTGTTGAAGATTTGCAGCCTTGTATTTCTTTGGAAGAAGTGCAGGAATTGCGTCGTTTGTGCGCAGGTGTGAAGGTGGAAGGCTCTTTGAAACAGTATATTGTAGATTTGGTGCGATCGACGAGGGAGGATGAGGAGATTACTCTGGGGGTGAGTCCCCGGGGTGCGGTGGCTTTGCACCGGGCGTCCCAGGCTTTGGCGTTTATTTCGGGGCGGGATTTTGCTACCCCGGATGATGTGAAGGATTTGGCGCCGCACGTACTGTCTCACAGGTTGATTCCGGCGGGGGGAAGGAGGGCTAAGACGATTGTTGACAAGTTGTTGCGGTCCGTTCCTATTCCTTAAAAAGTTTGTAAGTAGGTTGCTTTAATTAAAGGAACAGGCCCGACGGCTTGTTCCACAAACAATTAATTTTCCTGTGGGTGGGCAGGAGAGTCCGCCCTTGAAAGACTTATTAATAATTGTGCAAGATGTCATATCAAATCCGGTTAGCATCGGAATTGTAAAATCCAGTCAACAATCACGGACGCTGCAACCGGAATTGATCTAATTCATCTGCGTTAATCTGTGTTAATCTGCCCTCATCTGCGGTAAAAAAAAGAGAATTTCTGAACCGCAGATGACAAGGGATTGACGCTGATTCACGCAGATAAAGAGAAGAGATATATGAAGAATTCCCATGCTAACAGATTTGATGTCAGTTAATCAATAGGTTTTGCACTATTCTGAAGCACTCTTAAACAGCGCGACTAATTTTTTTGCCTCTAGATCAACATTGTGTTGTTGAGCAACTCTCTCGGCTCCTGTTTTCCCCATTTGTTCTAGCTTTTCTAAAGGTGCTTCCAATACCGCGCGCATCGCTACGGCTAATGCTTCTACGGAACCGGGAGGAACTAACCAACCGCAAACACCGGGTTCTACGAGCTCCGGGATGCCAGCCACATAAGTGCTAATTACGGGCCGATTGAGAGCGAGGGCTTCCATAATTACGACGGGCAAACCTTCAGCAAAACTCGGCAATACCATTGCCCGTGAAGCTAAAATCTCTTGCTGAACTCGATCGCCACTGGCCCAGCCGGTAATTTCTATATGATTTTGCAGGCCGAGTTGCAGAATCTGCTTTTCAATATCCGATCGCAGCGGCCCGTCTCCTACGAGTACCAACTTAAACTCTAAGCCTTGAACTGCTAGCAAGTTAGCAGCTTCTAGCAATAACAAATGACCTTTTTGTTCGCTGAGCCGGCCAATGCAAGCTAAGCGGGGTGCTGCGGGTATGGGGACGTAGGGTGCAGCTAAAAATGCCGCATCTACGCCGCAGTGTATGACGTGAATTTTTGACCAAAAAGTGCGATCGCACCACCGAAAAAGCTGACTTTTACCGAAGGAACTAACCGCCGCTACAAAGGTCGATCGCTTAATTTTTTCGTTTAAGGAAAGAAGTGTGGCTTTATCAAATTCTTCAGGGCCGTGAACGGTGAAGCTGTAAGTCGGGCCGCCAAGCACGCGACACAGCATTGCGACTGTTGTGGAATTTGTCCCGAAGTGAGCGTGAACGTGTGCTGTACCGGATTCTGCAAACCAATTTAAAAGAATGCAAGCTTCTGCTAAATAAGCTAGATGCAGCAAAATCCCCCGTTCCGAGTGCCAGCCAACTTGAAATGTTAGCCGCAAAGCTTCGATGAATCGAATGGGTCTAGTTGCGGCAACGCGGAGCAAGCCCCACGCTAACCCCTGTACACCAACTCCTAAGATTACTTTAGTCAATTCTTGCTCTAGTTTGTCGGCTTCATCAACGAGTTCTGACTCGCAGGATCGGATCGAAAAGCGTGCGACTTTCAGGCCACAAGTTTCAACGGCTTTAACTTCTCTGCGGACAAAGCTGTGGCTGACTTTGGGATATTGGTTGACTAAATAAGCGATGTTCATTAATGGGGAGAAAATTTTATGGTAAAGCTTAGATCAGTCTAGCCTTTAATCGATCGAAGTCAAGACATGATTTTGGGTGGGGTTATTTATTCTGTTATGTTTTGATGGATTGGTTCGCGATTTAAGATAAGGGCATCAATGGTTTTATAAACACTGAAAAGCATAGCGACTTCCCAAACAAAAAAATCTGTTTTTTGTCAGGGATTGTCTCAGCTTAATTATAGGGGGGTGACATCTCCCACATCAACTGAGTACAGTATGATGTGGGCTTCTTGCAGCCCGATGAAGGGTATGCAAAATTTCCTTCACGGTACTGTCATCCATAGTTCCTACTACAGAAAGATTCCCGTTACGGCGTTTTATACTGGG
>NZ_JANMZH010000396.1:0-9758 GCF_031383065.1 Microcoleus sp. OTE_8_concoct_300
GTATCAAATTTGCCGCCTGCAGAGACAAATACTCAAAATCCAGGAACGGTATCAAATTTGCCGACCGCACCGCCAAATACTCAAAATCCAGGAACGGTATCAAATTTGCCGACCGCACCGCCAAATACTCAAAATCCAGGAACGGTATCAAATTTGCCGACCGCACCGACAAATACTCAAAATCCAGGAACGGTATCAAATTTGCCGACCGCACCGACAAATACTCAAAATCAAGCAGCGGTATCAAATTTGCCGACCGCACCGACAAATACTCAAAATCAAGCAGCGGTATCAAATTTGCCGCCCGCACCGACAAATACTCAAAATCAAGCAGCGGTATCAAATTTGCCGCCCGCACCGACAAATACTAAAAATCCAGGAACGGTATCAAGTTTGCCGACCGCACCGACAAATACTAAAAATCCAGGAACGGTATCAAGTTTGCCGACCGCACCGACAAATACTAAAAATCCAGGAACGGTATCAAATTTGCCGATCGCACAGACAATTACTCAAAATCAAGGGCGGGGATCAAATTCGCCGATCGCACAGACAAATACTAAAAATCCAGGAACGGTATTAAATTTGCCGATCGCACAGACAAATACTAAAAATCCAGGAACGGTATTAAATTTGCCGATCGCACAGACAATTACTCAAAATCAAGGGCCGGTATTAAATTTGCCGATCGCACAGACAATTACTCAAAATCAAGGGCCGGTATTAAATTTGCCGATCGCACCGACAAATACTCAAAATCAAGGGCGGGGATCAAATTCGCCGATCACACCGACAAATACTCAAAATCAAGGGCGGGGATCAAATTCGCCGATCGCACCGACAAAGACTCAAAATCAAGCAGCAGTATCAAATTCGCCGATCGCACCGACAAATACTCAAAATCAAGCAGCAGTATCAAATTTGCAGGCCGCACCGACAAATACTCAAAATCAAGCAGCAGTATCAAATTTGCAGGCCGCACAGACAAATACTCAAAATCAAGCAGCAGTATCAAATTTGCAGGCCGCACAGACAAATACTCAAAATCAAGGTTCGGTATCAAATTTGCAGTACACACAGACAAATACTCAAAATCAAGGGGCGGTATCAAATTTGCAGTCCGCACAGACAAATACTCAAAATCAAGCAGCGGTATCAAATTTGACGGACGCACAGACAAATAATCAAAATCTAGCAGCGGTATCAAATTTTAAGGCCGCACAGACAAAGACTCTAAATCAAGGTCCGGTTTCAAATCCGCCGATCGCACCGACAAATACTCAAAATCAAGGGCCGGTATCAAATTTGCAGGCCGCACAGACAAATACTCAAAATCAAGCAGCGGTATCAAATTTGCGGACCGCACAGACAAATACTCAAAATCAAGGGCCGGTATCAAATTTGCCGATCGCACAGACAAATACTCAAAATCAAGCAGCGGTATCAAATTGGTCGATCGCAGAGACAATTAATCAAAATCTAGCCGGATTATCAAATTTGCAGACCGCACAGACAAATACTCAAAATCCAGCGCCAGTATCAAATTTGCAGGCGGCACAGACAAATACTCAAAATCAAGCACCAGTATCAAATTTGCCGCGGGGACAGACAAATACTCAAAATCAAGCGGTTGCGCCTGCTGCAGCGCGAATAAATCTCGGACCGATACCGACACAGGATCTGGCACCAAACCTGCCACCCAGCACAAATCCTTTATTCTCCCCCAGCTTGCAACCGCAAAACCAGATATCTAATTCCTTGCAACAGGGCAATTCACCTGTGGCGTCTCCGAATGCTGAGTCTTCCAACTTGCCATCTAACGTCACAGCAGCTATTTTTCGGGTAGAGGATAGATTGAGCAGGGAGTTTTCCGATTACCTAAATTTGTCGCCATCAACAACTGTGCTCGGCACCCTAGAAGATGCCCAAAATACCCTTCGCAGGGTCCAACAAGCCACAGGCATCAAACCAGCTCTCATCTATATCAGCTTTGTACCCAAGGGTTCTACACTTCCTCGGTCTTACAGAAGTGGGCCCCTCTTGAAGGTAGAACAGGAACTTCAAGCCTCTGACGAACTGGAACTGATGGTGATCGCGCCGGATTTCGCGCCGGTTCGCCACCGCATCCCTGGAACCTCTCGCGCCCAGATAATGGAAGCTATTGAGAAATTTCACGCGGAAGTGACTAATCCGGTAAAGCGCAATACTAAAAGTTATTTGCCCGTGGCTCAGCAGCTCTACCAGTGGATAGTAGCGCCCCTTGAAGCAGAGCTGCAAGCCCAAGGTATTCAGAATTTATCTTTTATCTCAGATATGGGGTTGCGATCGATACCCATGGCAGCCCTGCACGACGGCAAAGGCTTTTTGATAGAGCGTTACAGTGTTGGTTCAATGCCGAGTCTCAGTTTGACAGATACCCGCCCCGTCAATTTCAAAAATACCCAAGTTCTGGCAATGGGGGCGTCGCAATTTGCAAATATGAGTCCTTTGCCTGCAGTGGAAACAGAAGTAGCGACAATCACGCCGCAGCAGTGGCCGGGCAAGTCTTTCTTGAACGAAGCTTTCACCCTGGCCAATTTGAAATCGCAGCCCCAGCAGCAGTCTTATGGGATGATTCACTTGGCTACTCACGCCCAATTTCGATCGGGAGAACCCAGCGAATCCTTTATTCAGTTGTGGGATACTAAATTGCGTTTAGATCAGTTGCGGCAAATGGGATGGCAAAACCCGCAAGTTGAAATGTTAGTTTTGAGTGCTTGCAGGACTGCTGTGGGCGATCGAGAGGCCGAGTTGGGCTTTGGCGGGTTAGCCGTGCAAGCCGGGGTTAAATCCGCTCTGGCGACTCTCTGGTATGTCAGCGACGAGGGCAGTTTGGCATTGATGGCGGAGTTTTACGCGCAGTTAAAAACTGCTCCGATTAAAACAGAAGCACTGCGGCAAGCGCAATTAGCGATGTTGCGCCGAGACGTGCGAATTGAAGGGGGGATGCTGCACACTTCTTTTGGCAATCTGCCGCTACCTCCGCAATTGGCAAACCAGGGGACTCAGAATTTCTCTCATCCTTATTATTGGTCTGGTTTTAGAATGATTGGCAATCCTTGGTGAAAACAGAGGACTTACGCAGAACCTCTATCTGTAGGGTGTGCAGTGCGCACCTTACAGATACGCAATCCTTGGTAACAAGATTTGTTTTAGTCGATCGATATAGCGATCCTCGCATCATTTGTGAATTTCTTACTCCCTCCCCGAACTCGCGGGGAGGGCTGGGGTGGGGTAAAAAATTTATGACTCATTTAGGATTGCTATAGTATTAATCTATTTACGGTCAGCCGAATATGGTAGCGACGCAGCCCGGACGCTGTAGTGAGAACTGTTGCCGAAATAATCACTGTCTTCTTTTAACAGCCTGATGGTGGGGGTAGAACCAATAAAAGAAGCCGGTGCATATTGAGATCTTTGTGTCTCCAAATAAGGTTTTATATCATGTCCGGTCGAGAGACCGCGATTTTTGTAGGGGAGGGTTCGCCAACAATACCTGCCAATAATTGACCATCTCAAAAACCCGCCCCGACCGGAATATTATGGTTAATCGATCGGATATGATATTAGAGTCTCATCAGGGTGCCACTATGTCATGTTATCCCTTCCAATGCGACAGTGATGCAGGCGATCAGTCTGATAGCGATCGCTCAAAACCGTTGCGCCTTAACCAACACGATCTATTGACGCCTTTTCAGCGCAAACTCTTGCAAAAAAGTCTAGAAAGCAACTTACCCGAACTGTACCGCCAGCGTATCCAAATTATGTTGCTGGCTGCGGAGGATAAAACTCAAACCCAAATCTGTGAAATTTTGGGATGTTCTCAAGGAACGGCGCGCCATTGGATTTTAATGGTACAGGCTGGTCAAGCTCACAACTGGAATGATAGCCCGATTGGCCGGCCTAAAACCGTAAATGACCAGTACCTAGAACGCCTGAAAGAACTGGCTAGCAATAGCCCGCAGGATTACGGCTACTCGTTCCGGCGCTGGACAGGACAATGGTTAAGCAAGCATCTCGCTAAAGAATTCGGGATTGAACTGAGCGATCGCCACATCAATCGCTTGCTCAAAGATATGGGTCTATCCACGCGACCAAAAGCCGTGCCCATACAGAATACCACAGCCCAGGGAAAAAACCGCCTGGCGATCGGCGATCTCACAGAAATCTCTGTCTGGGAGTCGTCGGAATTTTTGCCTTTCAATCCCATTCGTTGAGAGTACAACTATGATTCTGAATCAATCTGATCTATTGATTTCTAATGAGCTACTCGAAACAACATTTGGGCAATCATTTCTCGACAAAGAAATAAGTGAAATACGCCAAAAAATCCAAGTTATAGAGCCTCCGCCACTAAAACAATTTTGGAATTCGCAAAACGCTCAAGGTGGCATTTACATTATTGTTACAGGAAAAGTGCGGTTAACCTGCAGTCAGAATGATAAACCCCTTTCCTTGAAAGCAGGCGAATCATTTGGTGAGCTAACATTGTTTCCAGAAGAGTCATTTGAATCTTACTCAGCAAAAGCTACAAGAAATGTACTAAAACTCTATTTTATTTCGGGAGATAACTTTTTAAAACTAAGTCGCAAATATCCTAAAATTCGAGAGCATCTTCATCACCAGGCAGTTCTGCGAGATTCCCTACTCACAGGAACTGAGACTACCTTAGCAAACGAAAACAAGAGTCAAAAAAACGCAGCTTTTCTGGATTATACATTACCAATCGAACCAAAAAACCAGAAAAAGATTAGTAAAGCTTACTTTCCCAGTCCCACATTGCAAGTGGGTCACTTGTGGCAGGGCATTACCCGCCGTTATCCCTTTTTTGCACAACAAAGTGCATCTGACTGTGGTGCTGCTTCCTTAGTAATGGTTGCTAGCTATTGGGGCAAGCGCTTTAGCGTTAATCGACTTCGGGATATGGCTAATGTCGATCGCAATGGTGCTTCTTTACGAGGTTTATCAGCAGCAGCAGAAAGTATCGGATTTTCTACCCGACCCGTGAAAGCCAGTTTAGACCAATTGGCAAAACAAAATCTACCTGCGATCGCCCATTGGGAAGGTAAGCACTACGTCGTAGTCTACGAAATCACCCGGAAGCACGTCATCGTAGGAGATCCAGCGATCGGTCAATCCACCCTTACTCACTCTCAATTTAAAGCTGGTTGGACTGGCTATACTTTGTTATTGCAACCCACAGTTTTAATTAAAGATGCCCAAGAATACAGTACCCCATTTTGGCAAATTTTTGAGTTAGCTAAACCGCACGGTCTTGTCTTGTTTGAAGTTTTTATAGCTTCCGTATTTATCCAAATTTTTGGATTGATTACGCCACTATTCACTCAAATAATTTTGGACAATGTAGTCAAACGCCAAAGTCAGTTGACTTTAGCTGCATTTGGAATGGGGTTGCTAATTTTTAGCTTGTTCCGAGTTGCCATGACCGGACTGCGGCAATATTTGCTAGACCAAACAGCCAATCGAGTAGATTTAGCGCTAATTGTTGGTTTTATCAGACATACCTTTCGTTTGCCTCTCAGCTTCTTTGAGTCGCGCTATGTTGGGGACATCATTTCCCGTGTTCAAGAAAACCATAAAATTCAACGCTTCCTTACTGGTGAAGCTTTATCTATACTACTGGATTTACTAACAGTTTTCATCTATGTAGGACTAATGTTATGGTATAGTTGGAAAATGGCCCTACTGGCCTTGCTAATTATTCCCCCCTTTGTTTTATTGGCTTTAATTGCTACCCCTTTCTTGCAAAAAACTTCCAGGGAAATATTTAATTCTTTGGTAGGGGAAAGCAGCTATCTAATTGAAGCACTCACGGGGGTTCGCACTGTTAAATCTTTAGCTGTTGAGCAAACTGTCCGCTGGCATTGGGAAGAACTACTCAATAAATCAGTGAAAAGCAACTTTGCCGGACAGGTGATTGGGAATAGACTCCAGATATTCAGTGGTGCGATCGAGGCTGTGGTAACAACAGGTTTGTTGTGGTTTGGTGCGGGGCAGGTAATTCAAGGTGAACTTACACCGGGACAATTAGTTGCTTTTAATATGTTGCTGGGTAATGTTATTCGCCCGTTTCAGCGATTGACAGTGCTGTGGAATCAAGTGCAGGAAGTGGTAATTGCGATCGAGCGCATCCATGATGTAATCGAAACGGAACCAGAGGAAGATTTACAGCAACAATCTCGGCAAACTTTACCGCCAATTAAAGGTAATATTTTCTTTGATAAAGTCACTTTTCGCTATCACCCAGAAAGCGAGGTTAATGTTTTAGAGAATCTTTGTCTTGAAGTAAAAGCAGGGCAAACTGTAGCCTTAGTTGGTCGTAGTGGTTCTGGAAAAACAACCATTTCTAAACTAATTTTAGGACTTTATCCTGCTACGGATGGAAAAATTTTAATTGATGGTCAAGATATAAACAGTATCTTGTTACGATCGCTGCGTTCTCAAATAGGTGTAGTTGACCAAGATACCTTTTTATTTGGCGGTACAATTCGAGAAAATATTGGCATCGGACAACCATCAGCTAACCTAGAAGAAATTATGGAAGCAGCGCGACAAGCTGGGGCAGATTCGTTTATTAAAAAGCTACCTATGGGGTACGAAACCCAAATAGGAGAAGGTGGAGGAATGTTATCTGGAGGACAGCGACAAAGAATTGCGATCGCTCGTGCTTTATTAGGGAATCCTCAACTGTTAGTTTTCGATGAAGCTACAAGTCACCTCGATGCTGAATCCGAGCGAATTATTCAGAATAATCTCACCAATATTCGCAAAAACCGCACCACCATAATTATCGCTCATCGCCTCTCAACAGTGCGTAATGCTGACTTAATTTTGGTATTGGATAAAGGCGTTTTGGTGGAAAAAGGAACTCACGAAGAGTTGATGGCTAAACGCGGGCAGTATTTTTATCTCAATCACCAACAACTGGATGTTGCAGCGTGAAAGATAGCCAAACACAAAAGTTACCCAACTTTTCCTTACATATAGCAATCCTAAATGATTATACTCGTTACCAGGCTCTGCCTGGTAATGCATATCCGGAGGCTCTGCCTCCATAGTCTGGGCCGAGGCAGAGCCTCGCTTACATCGGTTCCCAGGCTCTTCCTGGAAGTTAACCAGTTATTGAAACTGATTTAGGATTGCTATAGTCTGAAAACCACTATTAACTCTTGTCAAATATGCCTAACTCATCAAACTCATTTCCTCGTTCTGAGCTTAACTCCCACGAATTAGAAACTTTATCGACTGAAAAAGAGTTTCCTAACTCTACGAATGACCAAGTTATTTATACTGATGATTGGTCTTATGCTACCAAAGAATTACTCGATACTTTGCCCAAAACTTGGACGCGAGGCTTACTGTATTTTTTGGTAGTTTTTGTAGGTATCGTTTTACCTTGGTCAATGCTTTACAAGGTGGATGAAACAGGTTCTGCTAGAGGAAGGCTTGAACTTAAGGGGAATACCGTTAAGCGAGAAGCAGATATTCAAGGTAGCGTTGCAGTGGTTAAAGTGCGCGTCAAAGAAGGGGATGAGGTAAAAGCTAACCAGATTTTAGTAGAACTGGACTCTAAATCAATTCGTGATGAGATTCAACAAAATCAAATTAAGTTAGAAGGGCAAATAAATCGGCTTAGCCAATTAGAAATCCAGAAAAATCAGTTTGGGGTTGCTATTGCTGCTCAACAGCAACAAAGTAAAGTTCAAGAATTGGAAAAACAAACACAAGTCGCTCAAGCAGAGCAGAATTTTGATACCCTCAAAACTGCTTACAACTTTCAAAAAGAAGAGAAAATCGCACAATTGGCACAAGCACAGCAGAGTTTTGATGCTTTGAAAGCGACTTACAACTTCCAAAAAGAAGAAAAACTTGCACAAGTTGCTCAAGCAAGGAAAAGCATTGAATCTAGCAAAGCTGCTTATAATTTAGCAGCAGTTCGTTTGGGGAAAGCTCAGGAAAAACTCCAACGCTATAAAATAATTTTTGATGCCGGTGCGATTTCAAAAGACCGACTTGAAGAAATAGTACAATCGGTAGAAGAAAACTATCAACAACGCCGACAAGCGCAATCAGATATTTCCCAAACAGAATCTCGTTTAACAGAACAACAAGGTAGTTATGAGAAGATTATTCACCAAGCTGAGTCTGAGATTAAACAAGCTGAACTGCGTCTAAAAGAGCAGCAGGGTAACTACCAGAGAATTATTCGCCAGGCTCAATCTGATATTGAGCAAGGTAAGCTGCGTTTGGAAGAACAAAAACGCAGTTATCAAAGCTTGGTTCAATCGGGAACAATAGCTGTCTCAAAAATCGAACAGCAGCTTACTGATTTAAACACGCAAATTGCTGGTGTTCAATCAGAAATCGAACAAACAAAAAATCAGATTAGTTCTCTTAAAGAGCAGCTAAAGAAATATTTGATACGTTCTGATTTTGATGGGACTATTTTTTCGCTTCCTATTACCCGAGAAGGTGCAGTAGTACAACCTAAACAATTGATTGCTGAGATTGCAAGAAAGGGTACTGCCCTGGTTTTCAAGGGACAGATTCTTACTTCCGAAAGCGAGTCTTTACGCTCAGGTAATCAAGCAAAAGATGCCAATCTAAAATTTGATGAATATCCTTTCCAGGATTACGAAGTTGTGAAAGGCAAATTGAGTTGGGTATCCCCCAACTCTAAGATTACGGAAACAGCGCAAGGGAATGTAACTACTTATGATGTGGAAATTGAGTTATCTCAGAGTTGTCTTCAGCCAAAGAGTAAGTGTATTCCTTTTAAATCGGGTCAACCAGCTACGGCTGAAATAATTATCCGTCAGCGTCGCCTGATTGACTTTATTCTTGACCCGTTTAAGAAGTTACAAAAAGGCGATTTAAAGCTGTAATTCAGCGGGTAATCTACCCATTATTGAATCAAATTTACCTTTTAGGAGAATGTCATGTCACAAGCTATTACTATTTCGGCTCAAGATATCCTTCAGCAAGTGAAGTTATCCTGCCAAATTCCTTCTATTGTGGAGCAAATTGTTACTCGGAAGGTAGTAAAGGATGCGGCAGCGGAGGCGGGTATCAAAGTGGAGGCGGAAGAATTACAGCAAGCTGCTGATCAAATGCGGTTAATCAGCAAACTGAAGACTGCTGATGAAACCTGGGAATGGTTGAAGAAAAATTGCCTGTCTTTAGATGATTTTGAGGAAATGGTTTATACAAGTGTGATGTCTGGAAAATTGGTACAACATCTGTTTGGTAACAAGATTGAGCCTTGGTTTGTGGAACATCAATTAGATTATGCTGGTGCTGTGATTTATGAAGTGGTGCTAGATGATGAAGATTTGGCGATGGAACTGTTTTATGCTTTGCAAGAGGGAGAGATGAGTTTTTTTGAAATTGCTCAACAATATATTCAGGATACTGAGTTACGTCGTCGTGGGGGATATCGGGGAATTGTGCGGCGCACAGAGATGAAGCCGGAGATTTCTGCTGCTGTTTTTGCTGCTAAACCGCAGCAAGTTCTAAAGCCTATTGTAACGGCTAAGGGAGTACATTTGATTTTGGTCGAGGAAGTGGTTAAGCCACAATTGGATAATACGTTACGGCATCAGATTGGTTCAGATTTATTTTCTGAATGGATTAAGCAACAGTTTAATCGAGTGGAAATTGTTACGGACATCTAGAACAATCTAAAACTCTCTTATCTA
>NZ_JANMZH010000521.1:0-9038 GCF_031383065.1 Microcoleus sp. OTE_8_concoct_300
GTAGATTTACACGGCTAATTAGACCTCTTCCAAAAATCCTTTTCAACAATTGATGGGACGGGCAAGATGCCCATCCCACACTAGTTATTTTTCTTGTGGGTTGGGCATCTTGCCCGTCCTATTTTTGCAAGAGGTCTATTAAATGGGGGTTTACGATCGCGCCGCCTATGATTTTAGAATCGATTACACCGCCGCACCCCGAAGTGCGCTGTCGGAAACTGATGCTGATTGGGCGGATGTTTTTTTGCGGGAGAAGAGATCGATCGGACGATCGAGGGATGTTTAAGTGCGATCGCTCACATATCTTGCAAGATGTGAGTTAAAATAGGCTTTCAAAAGCTCCACATTCTGACAACCCGCGATCGGTGCAGGCTATAGGTTCAATCTAAAATCTCAAATCCCAAATCTAAAACCCGATGACTTCACTGCCAGCCAACCGCGCCAAAACACTCAAAGAAGCTTACCGCGCTTGCAATGTCAAGCCTCTAACGGGCGAAAATATGGCGCGATATTATGTTGACTTGTCCGCAGTACCCAACACTGAAGCCATCGAAGGTGTCAGCACAGATTTGGATATTCATGAACCGGGAGAATTTGATACAATTTTGTTTACCGGGGATAGGGAATGTGGCAAAAGTACAGAGTTAAAACGCATTCAGTCGCAGTGCGAAAACGCATATCGGGTGATTTACAGAGAATTCGATTGGGAACGGGATGTTAATGATGCTGAATATACCGATATATATTTGCTTTTTATCAAAAAATTAGCTGATGATTTAACTGAATTACGCCTGAAGTTTGACCCCAAACTCTTAGATAGTTTTGAAGCGTGGTTTAAAGATGTTACTGAAGAAACTGAAGCCACTGTTCAATCTTCCGTCAGCTTAAGCCAGCAGCGGGTTGATGTAAGTGCCATATTTGTCGATCGACAGCAGTTACTAGATTTGGTAAAAGCTAGCGGTGGCGATGTGCGACATTTGATGCAAGTAAGTCGATCGGCTTGCCAAACTGCGATTACTCGCAAACACAGTAAAATTTGGGCGGAAAATGTAACTTACGCTTTCAAGCAACAGCAATTTGAATTTGGAAAATCTACTACTGAACCAGAATATTATACAAAATTACCGGAAGTTGGCATCAAGAAAGAGATTACTAAAGATGAAAGGGGACAAAACTTATTATTCAATCTTTCCCTTTTGGAATACAACGGCAATAGTCGGTGGAATTATGTCAACCCACTCGTAAAACAAAGCTATGCTTTCCAACAAGCCCTTGAATCAATCGAGGCCAATCCCTGAAATAGACCGGCAAAGGATAATTGAACTAAATCAAGAGTCTTTTGACCAATTGCTGACGTTTGTCGATATTGTTCCCGACAATGCCTTTGATTTGGGATTTATCGAAAGTAATTTTGCGAAGGATAGGGATGCGATTATTCAGGCATTAATTAGCCATCCTGATTGTCAAGAGATGCAGTTTGAGGTTTGGGATTTTCCCGAGCCCGATCTCCGCTGTTTGATAGATGAAATTCTTAAGGTTTTGCCAACAGTCAAAGTTCAACCACACAAGAAGTTAATTTTAATTGTGCGGGGGTTGGAACATTCGATCGGGATTACGGGGGAAGATCCGCCGATCCTGGTAGATTTTAATGGGGTGCGAGATGCTTATCCGATTAAAGTGCCGCATCCAATGCTTTTTTGTTTGCCGCATTATGCGATTACGCGAATTGCTAATTTTGCGCCGGATTTGTGGGCTAAAAATTCGGGGACTTTTGTGTTCAAAACTCCTGCAAATACTAGAGATGATGCTGTTTCTCAAACTCTGGATGCTAGCAAGGGGATTACAAATTGCGAGGTGCCGGAAAAGCAGGAACGCATCGATTTATTAAAACGATTCTTGATGGAATATACTCCCTCGCATGGGCGCAAGCAAACTGAAGGGAATTTGAAAAATCGCATCAGAATTTTGAATGAGTTGGGAATTGCTCATCGCAGCCGGAGTGAATACCCCGCAGCAAAATACTATCTAGAACAAGCGTTAGATTTGGCGAAAGATGATGAAGAATTAAGATATTTAAAAGCCAATACTTTGCATGAATTAGGAATAAGTTATGCGAATCAAGGGGAAGTAGCCACGGCGATCGCACTTTATGAACAATCTCTCGAAATTAAGGAAAAGATTGGCGATGTTCAAGGGAAAGCTGCTACTTTGCACCAACTAGCAGGAATTTATGCCAAACAAGAGGAAGTAGCCACGGCGATCGCATTTTATCAAGAATCTCTGGAACTTCAGGAAAAAATTGGCGATGTTCTAGGGAAAGCTGCTACTTTGCCCCAACTAGCAATAATTTATGCGAATCAAGGGGAAGTAGCCAAGGCGATCGCACTTTATGAAAAATCTCTGGAACTTCAGGAACAGATTGGCAATGTTCAAGGGAAAGCTGCTACTTTGCACCAACTAGCAGGAATTTATGCCAATCAAGGGGAAGTAGCCAAGGCGATCGCATTTTATGAAGAATCTCTCGAACTTAAGGAAAACATTGGCAATCTTCAAGGGAAAGCTGCTACTTTGCACTGTCTAGCAATAATTTATGCGACTCAAGGGGAAGTAGCCAAGGCGATCGCATTTTATCAACAATCTCTCGAACTTAAGGAACAGATTGGCGATAGTCGAGGGAAAGCTGCTACTTTCGCAATGTTAGGACAGTTGTTAGCAGATAAGAAGGGAGATTTTGGCAAAGCCTTGAATTATTTACAGCAATCTTTGGACATTTTGCAGCATTTGCGATCGCCCGACGCGGAGACAGTGAGGCAACTTATTGCTGGGGTTCAGCAGAGGGCTGGAAATTGAGGGTGAGTTGGCAGTTTATACAATGTTAAGCGCTTAACCGCTTTTTCAAAGCATCCAAAAAATGAACAGACCAATATTCAAGAAAGCGCCTTTTCAGAGGTTTGATGAATTTATCCCAAGGATTGAGGTCAACAATATAATAACCGATTTGGATGCCAATCGGCTCTAAATGTTTGCCTTCTATTTCCTTGCTCAATAAAGGCAATTTTCTATTACTTAGCTGTTCTATGAGCCAAAGTACATCGCTGTTTTTTTGTTGTTCCGGACTTTTGTTGATATCATTGGTAGAACCAGCAATTTTATCTCGATCGAAAGAAATTATTGCAGTTAAATTAAACAGAGAACTATTAGCAATAAAGCATTGAGTTTGTTCTCTGGTTGGTAGCACTCCTAAGCGGAATTTGTCTAACAATTGTGCTAGCGATCGCACTGGAATAGCGCTCTCTGTATTGCTGATATCAGGAGCAAGTAATAAGGACGGCTGGCCTTTAATTGAAGGTCTGTCGATACCCAGACTTTCGATTAACCTTTGAATCTGTTCGTAGTCAGGGCCATCACAGAATTTATCCACCATATTTGGATACTGATCGTCGCTTAAAAGTTCTAAAAGAGCAATGTACTTGCATCCCAGACTGTGACCGACCCAAAAATAACTCGATGGTTCTTGATAAATTTCGCTTTCATAGCCTAATCTTTGAGCAATTTTGGTCAGTTCTGTTCTCAGTATCTCCTGCTCTTTTAATAACCCAATAGCGATCGGCCAGTGACGAAAAGTAAATCTAAACGGCAAAGCAACTACGGTATAACCTTCTTCAAACAACTGCTGTAAAAAATATCGATAAAACAAAGTTGGCAAACTACCAAAAAAAGTTCCACCAATAAATTGAACAACACCTTTTGGCTGGGGATGAACAGCTACCCAACTAAAAGAAACAGGCTGAAATTTAAATGAGTTCGACATGGGAATAAAGCTCAGTGAGTGTATAAGTGGGCGTAATTAAACGTAAGTAAACGTAAGGTGGGCAATGCCCACCCTACAGTTACTTACCCTTTAACAGTTCTAGATGCTAGACATTCTGACAGGAATATCGATTTTTTCCATCACTGTATTTAGGTCTTTCAAATTGACCTCACTGGTATCGAGTTGGGCTAGCAGTTGCACTAGCATTTGAGATTTTTTTGAATTGTCGGCTTCCAAACTAGCCAAGTCAAAATTACCCTTGCGTAACTTTTCCAAAAACGGCTCAAGAGTTCCTAAATCGATCAAGATTGTTGACACTACTTCAGGAGGAATTTCGTTCAAGGCTTTTCCACTGGCGATCGCTAAAGTGTAATTGATTTGATCGAAGTCTAGTTCAGTATTAGCTGGTGATGGGAAATTATTCGGCAAGAAAGTACCGCGAATTTCGGGATTCAATAATACCTTGACTGGTGGAAGCAAAACATCGTTTTGGCTCGGAAATAGCGGAAATAGTGAGACATATCCGCGCACTTCCAACAAACCTGGAGTCAGAGCTTGTGGCAGAATGGGCAACAATTGAACAGATGCAGTTTTGTGAGCGGGTATTGTGAAAAATCCGCGATATACCTCAGGTTTTCCCGGCTGCTGAGTCAGAGGTATAGTGATGTTAAGGCCTTCCACGTCAACAACTAAGAAAGCGTTGTTGAGCAAGATTTTATTCGGATCTGCCGGCACGGGTAAGCTGATGGCAAACTCAATCCGATATTGCCAGTCGATCGGTTCAAGATTGGAGATGGTTAGAAAGTATCCCTGAACGACTCGGCGAGCCACTGGGAGGAGTGCTGGAGGGAGGCCGATCACAGGTGCGATTGGTGCGGTGAGGATTTCAAATGTGGAAATTTCCATGTTCTTGTCAGAGTAATTTAACTTTTTGGGCTAGTCTTTACCCGGAAAAATTTGTTTCTGTTTTTCCGTGGCTATATCTATGAATAACTTCCGGTCGCGGTTGGTTAACACCGGAAAAATTTGTTTCTGTTTTTCCGTGGCTATATCTATGAATAACTGCCGGTCGCGGTTGGTTAACAGTCGCTTTTTCTGGTGACACTCATTAGAGTTAACTTAAGTGAGTGTCGCTTGAGTGTGGGACTTGACAATTGAAAAATTTTTGTTAAAGCGCACAGGAACACGGATCGGAAATTTAATTTATCCTCGTGTATCTGAAGAGGAAAATAAAATATCGAATTGATAATCACCCCGATCGCACATTAATCTGTTGGTATAATCCCCGTTCCAGGGGCCCGCGGCGATCGAAAAACTAAAAACAGCTACACAAAACGTTACATATTTGTTAATATCGGGACGAGCCTGTCCTCAGCAGCGCCTCTGTTAACCTTCTAAACTAACGAGTATGAGTCAACCTCCCTCAGCAATTCCCGCCTCGGAAGAGTCCGCCGAAACCCCGACAGCCCCGACAAACAATGCACCTCCACCGAGTTATGTCAAGCTGGCGATGCGGAACATGGTTCGCAAGCGGGCGACTTCTCTGTTTCATTTTGCCTTGACAGCGGCCGGACTTTTAGGCGTACTCGTCGGTTTGGCATTTCTCGATCGATATTTCAATTCTTAATTGGGGATTCAAACAATCAGCCTCTAATTTCCGCTGATGTTTTTCATCTTTCTTAATCGGGAGTTAAGGTGATGGTATTCCCGGGCTGTTGCAATCTTCAACAGATTATTGTAAGGTGCCTGCTGAAAGCAAAAAGTAATTCTGCTCGATCGCGCAATTGGAGATTGTAAAAAAATTGAATATATCGCTTGACAGGAGATTATAAAAATGCTAATCGAGGTGAACGTCGAAGACTGTTACGGGCTCGCCCAGCAGTCAGCCGACGCTTCCAACCTCCCTGAGAGTGCAGCCAGCGGGGAGATTTCAGCCGAAACATGGGAAAATTGGTTTAGCGTTTGGCTGGAAAACCAGGAAGCGTATGTGCCAGTCGCTCCGGGCTACGAAGTCAGTCTGCGTTTAACCGCCGATCACCAGATGCAAAGCCTCAACCTCCAGTACCGTCAGCTCGATCGACCGACGGATGTCCTAGCTTTCGCAGCTTTAGAGGTAGACTGTCCTCAGCTAGAGGAAATGCAGTCATCTGAACCCCTATACTTGGGTGATATCGTCATCTCGATCGATACAGCTCAGCGACAAGCCCAGCAGCAAGGACATTCCCTGAAGACCGAACTAGCTTGGCTCGCAGCCCACGGTTTTCTGCACCTTTTGGGGTGGGATCACCCGGATGAAGAAAGTCTGGCTCAAATGCTCGATCGACAAGAAACATTGCTGCAGGCGATCGGTCTTGCGGTCCAAACAGCATAACAGAAGTTGATGGTTACTTAACAAATCATGTCAAGCCCAACATAACTTTCTGAAATTACACCAAAACTTTAGTAAAAACTTAGGAAAGTTACCGAGACTTGAGGAAATTAATTTGAAAAGTCTAGCTTTCATTCATCTCTGGAACTTAAAGTTGGTTGTTTATGACACTAAATAAACCCTCAATTTCATCAAAAATCGCACAGTTTCTGCCCATGCCTCAAGACTCTTCCACCCCGACAGTCCACGAGTCTAAAAAAGCCTTGAAATACAACCGAGATTTGTCCTGGAAAATCGCATCTAGCTTAGCTACGAGTTTTATATACGCTTGGGGGGGTCTGAGTTATGCTTTTGAAACTCAGCGAAATTTTCGGATTCACACTGTTATAGGAACATTGGCGATCGGACTGGGGCTATTTTTGCACTTGAAACCTGTAGAAATATCTGTGGTAGGTGTCACCATTGGCATAGTTTTAGCAATGGAACTGTTGAATACGGCGATCGAATCGGTGGTAGACTTGACCGTCGGGCAATCTTGTCACGAACTAGCCAGAATTGCCAAAGACTGCGCTGCCGGAGCAGTTCTGGTATCGGCCATGGCTGCGATCATCGTCGGTGCTGCACTTCTGCTTCCTCCTTTGTGGGCAGTCGTTCAAATTGCGATCGCCCGTTAGTAACTTATGGGGCGATTAAGATCCCGATAGCTTCGCTTTACGCAAATTTTAGGTTTTAGATGACCAATTTGAGGTTTTTAGTTTTATTTGTCTATATTGCAGCTATTTTTATCTTCGGCATTTCTCTAAAATCTTGAAACCCTTGCTTTCAGGCAGGGAGTCAATCTAAAATCTAAAATCTAAAACCTAAAATCTAACTTAACCCGTGATTATAGTCATCGATAACTACGACAGTTTTACATACAATTTGGTACAGTATCTAGGAGAACTAGGTGCTGAGTTGCCCGTAGCAAGCGAAGTGCAAGTCTATCGCAACGACCAAATTTCCTTAGCCGAAATTCGCCAATTGCAGCCAGCAGCAGTGGTGATTTCTCCAGGCCCGGGGCGACCGGAAGATGCGGGAATTTCTCTGGAATTAATCAAAGAATTGGGGCCGACTCTACCAATCTTAGGCGTGTGCCTCGGACATCAAAGTATCGGTCAAGTATTCGGTGGCAAAATAGTTTCTGCACCCGTGTTGATGCACGGCAAAACTTCTCAGGTAGAACACGCAGGAGTCGGAGTTTTTCAGGGCGTGGAATCGCCGATGATTGCAACTCGCTATCACAGTTTGGTAATTGAAAAGCAGAGTTGTCCTGAAGTTTTGGAAATTACGGCTTGGGTGGAAGACGGAACTATTATGGGCGTGCGGCACCGGGAATATCCGCATATTGAAGGTGTGCAGTTTCACCCGGAAAGTATTTTGACGACTTCGGGAAAGCAATTATTGCGAAATTTCTTGGAACGGCTTTAGTTTGGTTTTGAATTTTGAGTGTTTGTCTGAATCTTTCGGGTGCGGAATCCACACCTGACTGTTCAAATCATCTAAATTTTTAGGGTGGGCATTGCGAACTTTACGGTTGAAATTCTGTGAAGCTTTCGGGGGGGGCAATGCTCACACGGTAAAAGTAGGGTGTACATTTCACACCTGACGGTGTTTTGTGGTATTGTGAAACTTCATTAAGTTTGTAAGCATCAATCAAGAATAGTAGTATCTTATTATCATAGTAATCGAGTAAAAAACACATGACTTAAAGGATGGAAACCTTAAATGCAACTAGCAGAGAGGCACATCATTAAATCTACGGAACATCGTTTCGCCCAGATTGATGAATTAGCCTTTAAATCCAAGAATCTCTACAATGCCGCCAACTACGTCATTCGTCAGAGTTTTACTTATGGATGGGGTTACATCAACTACAACGAGATGAACCGTTTGATGAAATCTCATCAAGCATACAAGACAATGCCCGCCAAGGTTAGTCAACAAATCTTGATGGTATTGGACAAGAATTGGAAATCGTTTTTTGAAGCAGTCAAAGCTTACAAAATTGATTCGTCTAAATTCACGGGTCGTCCGAAGCTACCGAAATATAAGGATAAAGCCAAGGGTCGTAATATTCTTATCTATACGATTCAGGCGATTAGCAGTAAGCAATTGAAGAAAGGAATTATCAAGCTTTCCGGTACGGAAATTTTAATCAAAACCAAAGTAAATCCCGCTAAAATTTGCCAAGTTAGGCTGGTTCCCAAATGTGATTCGTATGTGATTGAGGTGATTTATAATGAGCCGGAGTCCACCGTCAGTAACGATATTTTGGCAGCTAGTATTGATTTAGGACTGAATAATTTAGTGGCGTTAACTTCAAATCAGCCGGGTTTCATTCCTCTCCTGATTAACGGGCGACCATTAAAATCGATTAACCAGTTCTACAACAAACGCTCTTCACACTTACAATCTCAGTTAAAAGGAAGTCGCAAGAGTTCGCCCCGCATTCAGCGCTTAACTCGCTGTCGCCACCAAAAAGTCGATAATTACTTGCATCACGCCAGTCGGCTAATAATCGGTATCTTGGTCGCCAAACAAATTGGGACGCTAGTAATTGGCAAGAATGCACAATGGAAAACCGAGATTGATTTAGGAAAGCAAACCAACCAAAATTTCGTTAGTATTCCTCACGCTCGATTAATTGAGATGTTGGAATACAAAGCTCGACTGGTTGGGATTAAGGTGCTCGTGCAAGAAGAATCTTACACATCTAAGTCGAACTTCCTGAATCTAGATCCGATTCCTGTGTACGGGCATACTGGCACTGATGATGTCGCATTTAGCGGTAAGCGAATCAAGAGAGGTTTGTACAGAACA
>NZ_JANMZH010000541.1:0-1309 GCF_031383065.1 Microcoleus sp. OTE_8_concoct_300
ATAGATTATTTGAATCCATTGAAAAACTAGAAGCACTGTTACATAAACTGTTAAATGAAGGAGGACTAATTATGAAATGGAACCGAAAAATAAAAAATAAAGGTAACTTAGTTAATGCAGTTTAGATGTCGAACAGCTTACGCCTACATAGCCGATCGGCACTTCGGTCATTTTTACTTGTTCAACTTGCACAAACCAGGGATTGAGGTTCCAAGAACCCGATAGAATCACCTGTTCTTGCAAGCCCCTGCGCCCGCCACCCTTGATGAAAGATTGTGCTTTTTGGAAATTGTCGTGACCGGGAATTATTGATCCAGCAATTTCACCTTCATCAATCGGAACGCCGTCTAGCACGTTCGCAATTCCCACGCGGTCCGGAGCAAGTTTGTATAGTTGAAGTTGCGACGGCTGCATACCCTTTGCAGAGGCATTTGCAGAAGTAATCACCTCAAATACAGCCGTATTTATCCGATAAATACCAGTTGTGATTATGGCTAGTTGCCGTCCTTTTTCTCCACCGTCGGTGAGAAACTTTCGAGCATTTTGAAAATTGTCGCAATCGACGACTTTGCCTAAAATGCGATCGGGAGGAATGGTGGCTCCGTCATTGGCAATAATTAAACCAATTTCATCTTGAGGAACGACAACAACTGGTTCTTTGCGAATGCTATATTGCCAGGGAAAATAACCAAAATGCCAGCCGGGAGAAAGGGTATCTGCTTGCAAACCTCCTTCGCCATCGAGAGCAATTAATCTACTGGATGGCAAATTTTTGCGGGAGAATTTCTTAGTAACAATTCCCACTTCTCGTTCGCCGATCGCAATTAATCCCAAAGTCCAGCCAATCTTGGGTAGAAAGATGAAAACTAGGAACATTGCTCCTACGGGATAGATCCAAATCGGAATGCTAAATCCTTCTGCTGGGGCTGGTTGAACTTCCTGGGCTTGCGGCGGCGGATTGCTTTGAGCGGAAGTTGGCGGCGCAAAAGCGCCTGCTGCTGCCATCGCGGTTGCGAAAGATACTGCTAAGGGTAAAAGTTTGGGAAGCCAACGTGATTTCGTCATAGTTTTTAATCGGCTTTTAGCTAAAATTTACAGAAAAATTGTTAACTACAATCAGTATTCAAGAGATTTCTGTTGAAGTCAATTCATTAAAGTCATTAATTATATTTAGGACTTACGCATTGACAAAAAACATCATCTATGTATTCTAGACAATGCCACCACTACTAAAGTTTGCTAAAATATGCTCACGTATAACTGAAGTGAATAGATTCCTTTGGACTTCATACCAGTTACTAATTATTTT
>NZ_JANMZH010000542.1:0-13741 GCF_031383065.1 Microcoleus sp. OTE_8_concoct_300
GCGCGATCGAGATATTCTAGATTCTGGCCCAGCAGTGCGAGGCGAACCAAAGAGGCGATCGCAATTCCATTAGCCGCCGGAGTTGCATTATCTATATAGCTGCGTTCCCGCACCAACAAATCTCCGCTAGCATCCTTAGCAGTATTGTAATATCCTCCCAATTCCACGCTCCACAAAAACTCATCAAACTCTTCTTGCACCTGCACAGCTTTCTCCAACCAAAACTGAGAAGTCTGCAACTGTTTGGCCTCTTCCCCCTTTCCTAAAGTCAAACTCCCTTGATGCAAATCCAACAAAGCTTTCACAAACAAAGCATAATCTTCCGACTGCGCCGTCACAGCAGATTTTCCGTCATAATTCAACCGCTGAAACCGCCCATCCGTCCACTGATTGTCTAAAATAAAATTAGCAGCTTTCACCGCTAATTCCAGATATTCCCAATTCCCAAAAACAGCCGCAGCGCGGGCTAAGCCCGAAATCATTAAGCTATTCCAAGCAGCAATCATTTTCGTGTCAGTAACTGCCGGAATTCTACCCGGCCAACTGCCGTTTTTAGCTTCTTGATTGTTGCGGGCTGGCGGAAAGGTTTTTACTGTATCGGGATGGCCACCGTAGCGAACTTGGAAGAGTTTAGCCAAAGCCGTTTCTACCGTGTCGCTCAGTTTTCCCGGATGGCGCCGCTGCAATACATTCTTGCCTTCAAAATTGCCGCTACGGCTAACAGTAAACTGTGCTTTAATTTCCGCCAATTCCTCAGCAGTTAATAGTGGTTCCAGTTCGGCGTAAGTCCACACATAAAATGCTCCCTCTTCCGGTTCTGACCCCCCTTCGGAAGGGGGAATTGAATTTTCTGCCCCCTTTTGGTAAGGGGGGGTTGAATTTTCTGCCCCCCCTTGGTAAGGGGGGGTTGGGGGGGTAAAGCTGTCAGCATCTTGTGCAGCATAAAAATAGCCTGTGGGCGCGGTCATTTCTCGCTTCAACCATTCTACTGTCCGCGCAATCGCAGTTTCAAAAGCCGGTTCTTGTATTCCCGCACTCCACAAATTTGCTAAATACTCAACAATTTGACCGTTGTCGTAGAGCATTTTTTCAAAGTGTGGCACAGTCCAAGTCGCATCAACCGTGTAGCGGTGAAATCCCCCTGCTACGTGGTCGTAAATGCCGCCTAATGCTAAGTCTAATCCGCGCTGAGTGCAGACTTGTTTACTGTCGTATTTTGATTCAAAATTAAATCTGGTTCCCCGCAGTGCTAGCTCAGCATAAGGTATCATCGGAAAACTGGGTCCGGGGTTGTGGCCGGCAACAATTCCGGTGTTGAGTTCTAAGCCTTTTTGAAATATTTCGCGATTTAATTCGGCCGTTACTCCTGAGAGCGCTGCCGTCTGTTGGAGGTTGCCTAAAATCTCTGCTTTGAAGGTTTCTACTTTGCCTTTTTCTGTGTCGTAAAAGCGGCGAATTGCTTGCAAAACTTCTAAAAATCCCGGCCGTCCGTAGCGGGGTTCTAGGGGGAAATAAGTGCCTCCGTAGAAGGGAACTCGCTCGTCTGGAGTGAGAAAAACGTTGAGCGGCCAACCGCCTTGACCGGTCATCATTTGCAAGGTTTGCATATAAATGCTGTCGATATCTGGGCGTTCTTCGCGATCAACTTTTACGGGTATAAAGTGCGAATTCATGTATTGGGCGATCGCGCCATCGGAAAATGCTTCTCCTTCCATCACCGTACACCAGTGGCAGCTAGAGTAGCCAATTGACAGGAAAATCGGTTTGTTTTCGCGCCGGGCCGTTTCTAAGGCTTCGTCGCACCACGGCCACCAGTCGATCGGATTTTCGGCGTGTTTCCGCAGGTAAAGGCTTTGGGATTGAGCAAGACGGTTGACCATAATCAAATATACTTTAACTCGTGCTGGGTAAGCTTGTCATACCAATTTAATGTGAAGTTGCACATATCTCGATCCCCCTCGCATCCCCCTTAATACGGGGGACGAAAGATCGGGATCTTGTCCCCCCCTTATTAAGGGGGGCTAGGGGGGATCGGATTCTCAGCAGCCTCATAAAAAATTGGTATCAGTTCTTTAGCAGTTTAGCGCGAGATGTTTTATTTTTGCTGTTGCCTATCATCATGTTTTAATATCACTGATAATTTAGATTCAAATGAGTCAAGCATCTCGACGAAACTTCAATAAACGGCTTGGACAATTGTTGCTGAGTGCGGCGGTTCCTCCTGCTGTTCTCACACAGTGCCAAGCTGAATCTTGGAATTGAGCTTTTTCCAAAAACACAATTAATTAACAAATTTTTAGCACAAGTACACCCGGAAATATAATTATTAGTTCCGACATTTTTAGGTAACGATCCGCGCAGATTTTATGGTAGAGGCGTTCCGAAAACTATGTCCCAGAAATTCGAGTCTCCATTTAGTCGCTCAAAGTTCCGGTTGGAGTTGAGACGGATCACAAATTGGCTCAGCTAAAGCGCTCGTGGAGAGAATGGTTGATAAGCCAGAGAACTGGAGAGGTTAACTGATGAATTTTGGCAAATTTTTAAACCGACCTTTACCCTTTTTCACCACAGGATAGCGACATCTTTGAGTGGGAGGTTTTCCTGTTTGCCATCCGGCTGAATTTCCTTTCTAGTTTGGGAGCAACAGCCGGAATCCCAATCTTAATTAAAATTGGCAGCATTGACTGTACAACCCTGACCGGGGTCAATTCAGGGAGCAGCCAATGCCTGGGTAGACGAATTTCCCTCACTAAATCTTTAGCTAACCATAATTGCCAGGTCAGCAATGGCCTCAAATCACTTTATCCTTGACACTGTTGGCTGAGCGCTCAGCTCCGGAATTCTCCAATGCCAGGTTTGTTTCGCACTCGCGGTACCAATGCTCTATAGCAAAACGACCTAGATATAGTTGGCAAATTTCATGGAGAGGTGGCATTTGAATACCAACCCAAACGGAACACAAAGGTTGAGCTTTTAATTTGCCTGTTACAGTTTAATAGCGTTCTACTAAAATCAGAGTCATCGAATGTTTGGGACTGCCTCGAAAATGCAAATTATCCCATTTTCTGGGTCTGATTTTTCCTTTGTTTTGGCTCAAGGGATTCCAGAGTTTGTTCTTCCACCAGCTTTGAGAGTCGTTAAGCTTAAACTGGTTCCCGTGAGTTTTTGGTCGTCCTCTACCACTTGACGGGTGGAGTGACACACCCATACTCACTATCAAATAAGCCGAGAGGTCGATGCTGGAAATACTGACACACACGCTGCTCATTGTTGAGCGCCTTTACCGATCGGGTTTTCCCAACTGGTAAGACCTTCGTGTGTTAACGGAAGTGCGCAACGGACGATCGCCCGTGCGGTATCGGTGCGATCGTACTATATCCTTGAGCGATACCTACAGGTATGCCGTGAGGCGAAGCGGTAGGCTTATCTTCATAGGTACGCTCTTTGAGGGTAGGTGCATGAGGCCTCAACCACCCTGTATGGTAAGAAAGCCAATACTGGGCGTTCCACTTGTGACATCTGTTAGATATATAGTTGCATCAATTTTTCAAGGGTCTGGTCTACAATCTTGCAGCGCCTCATAGACGCTTGACCACTCACGCCGAAATAAGGGCTCAGCGGGCCTCATCTGGTAAACATGAGACGGTGGCCGGTCCTCATCAGGGCCGAAGCCGGTTCAAAGGTAGCAGATGCGGCTTGACGCAGGCATTGATCAGCTTGTTGACTCCATTTCTGTCATTATTCAAACTTCATAGCAGGCAGATTTGAGACTTTTTGGTGAATTCTCAATTTTCTGCCCTGATGCTGTGTCCCCTTAACCATCGCAGGCAGTTTTTTTTGAGCTATTATTCTGGTATGTGAAGGGTAAACACCGACATCAAGGAATTGGCACTCAACGTAGCCCTCTTACCTGCTTTTCCTGATAGCCAAGCGCAGCCGTGCGATCGTACCGTGAACGTCTAAACCCCAATTCCGGGGTAACAGATAATAACGGCCACCGAAACCTATCCCTACCTATTAATTTGACTTTCGTCGTCGTTTTTTCCTCAAACATTACGGTTTGGCGTACACCGCTACAACTGATTGGGTATGGAGGGCTAGTTTTAATCTCTCTAAATGGCGCTTTTTCCTGAATTGGAAACCGAGAATCGACGCACCGCATATGTTCCAAACTTTTGTCCAGAGTTATAGCCCACATTCGGCACCCTCAAATGTCACCCTCGGCTTTTACTTATTTTTATCAAGCACTAAAGCTCAAAATGAGACTTTTCTACCGTACCTTAACGGATCAAAAACGTTTTAAAGGCAGAATTTATCACTTTAAAAATAGATTTTTATAACTAATTCAGCCGTGTGAAACCTTACGGAATAAGGATTGCACTATTTTCTCAAGAAATCAAATACAGGACTAATGCCAGGGTGACAGCAGCCCTATTTTTTTATCTACGACCGATAAAATACCTAGTTAGGAACCATCAATCAGCCATTTTCGCTAAGTCAAATGAGCGTCTTTCCAATCTTCATCAAATCTTCATCAAACCTACTTGCGTTAACCAGTGTTTCGGTTTATCTTGAAGATGTGAAGGAAAAAAAACCGATTCCAAATCTTCATCCAATCTTCATCCAATCTTCATCAAACCTAATTGCGTTAACCAGTGTTTCGGTTTATCTTGAAGATGTGAAGGAAAAGAACCAGATTCCACTCTACTTAAAAATCAAGGTGCCTACAATGAAATTCCCATTAAATTTAGTCAAATCGCTTTTAGCTGTTGCCGGTGTCGCTGCTGTTAGTGCAATATCCGCAGCACCGGCCTCCGCCATCAACTTTAGTAATATCACTGGTGGGGATCCGGTTGGAGATGCCTATGCAAATAACTTTGGACTTACTGTAGAGAACCAGGGTGGATTAGCTGTTTTTAACATCTTTAACTTTGGCAATCCCTCCGCTACTGATATGTTTATAGCTGGAGTTTTTTTTGATGATAATGGCTCTCTGTCTTCTTCCTCTGCTCCCTGGACTAACGTTAATAACTTTGGTGATGTACGCTTTAGTGGTGGTGCTAGTAACGCTCAGCTGCCTCAAGGTGGTAAAAACTTCACCACAGACTATGCCTTCTTCAGTGACAATGGTGATGGTAATAAATATGGTATCCAGGCTGGCGAAAAATTGGGATTGGCCTGGGCGGCTAGTTATAATAGCGTAATTTCCGATTTGACTAGCGGTGCCTTAAGAGTAGGTTTGCACGTTCAAGCCTTACCAAATGGTGCAAGCGATTCTTACATCACCAGCAACAGTGGCAACACTCAAGATACTCCTGAACCTTTAACAATGCTGGCTGCGGGAGCTGCTGTTGGGTTTGGTACTATGTTCAAAAAGCAACGCGCTCAGGCTCAAAAAGCTCAATAGGCTATCATTTGAACTGGTTTTCGCTCCCGGTCCTAGGGCCCTAATGATTATTTTATGAGAGGTCTAACAACCTGGTTTCACGCTGAAACCAGGTTTTTTTAGTCTGTTATTTAAAGCAACAGTAGAAGAGGGCAGTATCTTCATCAAAACTTCATCAAACCTCATTGCGTTAACCTGTGTGTCGGTTTATCTTGAAGATGTGAAGGGAAAAAACCCGATTCCACTCTACTTAAAAATCAAGGTGCCTACGATGAAATCCCTATTAACTTTAGTCAAATCGCTCTTAGCTGTTGCCGGTGTCGCTGCTCTTAGTGCAGTATCCGCAGCACCTGCTTCCGCCTTCAACTTGGGTAATATCGCTGCTGGGGATACGCCTGGAGATTCCTCTGAAAATAGCTTTACATTTGACGTAGCTAACCAGGGTTCAGCAGTTCATTTTGACATTTCCAACTCTGGAAATGCCGCGGATCATAGTATGTTTATCCGTGAAATTTTTTTTGATGATAAAGGCTCTCTGTCTGCTCCCTTGGTTAACATTGGTAACGTTGGTCAGGTAGCCTTTAGTGTTGGTGCTAGTAACGATCAGCTGCCTCAAGATGGTAATGGCTCCACCACAAACCAACCCTTCTGACGTAACACTGGTGCTGGTAATGTATTGGGTATCCAAGGTGGCGAAAGTTTGGGATTGAGCTTTACTGGTAATTATAATAAGGTAATTGCCGCTTTGAATAGCGGTGCCTTAAAAATAGGTTTGCACGTTCAAGGCTTACCCAATGGTGGAAGCGATTCTTACATCAGCACCAGCAGTGGCAACACTCAAGATAATCCTGAACCTTTAACAATGCTGGCTGCGGGAGCTGCTGTTGGGTTTGGTACTATGTTCAAAAAGCAACGCGAGAGGGCTCAAAAAGCTCCATAGGCTATCATTTGAACTGGTTTTCGCTCCCGACTTGATGTCCTACTGATTATTTTATGAGAGGTCTAACAACCTGGTTTCAGCCTGAAACCAGGTTTCTTATTCTGTTATTTAAAGCAGTAGAAGAGGGTAGTATCTTCATCAAATCTTCATTAAACCTCATTGCGTTAACTTTTGTTTCGGTTTATATTGAAGATGTGAAGGAAAAGAACCAAATTCCACTCTACCTAAAAATCAAGGTGCCTAGGATGAAATCCCCATTAACTTTAGTCAAATCGCTCTTAGCTGTTGCCGGTGTCGCTGCTGTTAGTGCAGTATCCGCAGCACCTGCCTCCGCCTTCAGCTTTAGTAATATCCCTGGTGGGGATACGTCTGGAGATGCCTATGTAAATAGCTTTAGATATACGGTACAGAAGCAGGGTTCAGCAGTTCGTTTTGACATCTATAATGAGGTAAATCCCGCAGATTCTAGTATATTTTTCAGTAAAGTTTTTTTTGATGATGATGATAATAACTATCTGTCTGCTCCCTCGCTTTACGGTACTAACATTGGTGAGGTAAGCTTTAGTGGTGGTCCTAGTAACGAGCAGCTGTCTCAAGGTGGTAATAACTTCACCACAAACTATGCCTTCTCACGTAACCCTGGAGTGGGTCTCCAAGGTGGCGAACATTTTCCAGTGAGCTTTCGTGGTAATTATGATAGCATAATTACCGCTTTGAATAGCGGTGCCTTAAGAATAGCTTTGCAGGTTGAAGGCTTACCAAATGGTCAAAGCGCTACTTACATCAGCACCAGCAGTGACAACACTCAAAATACTCCTGAACCTTTAACAATGCTTGCTGCTGGAGCTGCTGTTGGGTTTGGTACTATGTTCAAAAAGCAACGCGCTCAGGCTCAAAAAGCTCGATAGGCTATCATTTGAACTGGTTTTCCTTTCAGACTTGATGCCCTACTGATTATTTTATGAGAGGTCTAACAACCTGGTTTCAGCCTGAAACCAGGTTGTTTATTCTGTTATTTAAAGCAGTAGAAGAGGGCAGTATCTTCATCAACTCTTCATCAAACCTCATTGCGTTAACTTTTGTTTCGGTTTATATTGAAGATGTGAAGGAAAAGAACCAGATTCCCCTCTACCTAAAAATAAAAGTGCCTAGGATGAAATCCCCATTAACTTTAGTCAAATCGCTCTTAGCTGTTGCCGGTGTCGCTGCTGTTAGTGCAGTATCGGCAGCACCGGCCTGGGCCTTCAGCTTTGGTAATATCGCTGGTGGGGATACGCCTGGAGATGCCTATATAAATAGCTTTACATTTGACGTAGTTGACCAGGGTGAATCAGTTCTTTTTAACATCAAAAACTCTGGAGATGCCGCAGCTCCTAGTATGTTTATCAGTCAAGTTTTTTTTGATGATAAGAATTCTTTTTTTGATGATGATACCTATCTGTCTAATCCCTTGGTTAACAGGGGTAACGTTGGTCTGGTAGACTTTATTGGTGGTGCTAGTAACGATCAGCTCCCTCAAGGTGGTAATGGCTTCACCACAAACTATGCCTTCTCACGTAAAACTGGTGATGGTAATGCCTTTGGTATCCAAGGTGGCGAAAGTTTGGGATTGAGCTTTACTGGTGATTATAATCTCGTAATGTCCGCTTTGAATAGCGGTGCCTTAAAAATAGGTTTGCACGTTCAAGCCTTACCAAATGGTGCAAGCGATTCTTACATCAGCAGCAGCAGTGGCAACACTCAAGATACTCCTGAACCTTTAACAATGCTTGCTGCGGGAGCTGCTGTTGGGTTTGGTACGATGTTCAAAAAGCAACGCGAGAGGGCTCAAAAAGCTCAATAGGCTATCATTTGAACTGGTTTTCGCTCCCGGCCCTACTGCCCTACTGATTATTTTATGAGAGGTCTAAAAAACCTGGTTTCACGCTGAAACCAGGTTTTTTATTCTGTTATTTAAAGCAGTAGAAGAGGGCAGTTAGGACTCTCAGATTGCTAAAACCTTTAATCTACAAGGATCGTACTCCTGACTCCTGTTTTCCCCCGTGCAGGGGGGGAAACAGGAGTCAGTAGGGTGCGTCGTTCCGTCAGGGTGACGCACAATTTTTGGCGGGAACTTACCTAATTAATCAGGTGCGGAGTGTCCCAATTAATGGGGTAAGAGGCGCGAGACTCGCCAAGTAATGACGCACCCTACAAATTTATTTGCTGGTTTGATCAAAAAACCAGGTTTCCTATGGTTAGGACTAAGGCAAAGAAAACCCGGTTTATCCGAAAAATCGTGGATGCTGCCTTGAGATATTGACGCAGAAACCTGGGTGAAGGCCCCGCGTGCGTCCAGGACTGATAGTTTTATTTCAAGGACTTGACACTCTCAAGTCTAAAGACACGATCGATTCTTTAAAAGGAGATAATCACCGTTAATCCTTGCTCGAACTGTAACTCGATAGGCCGTATTTACTCGAACCTCAGTGTCACAGGATGCGCGGTGCCAATTGCGTCTACTCTCAAGAAATGCAAGCCTCATTGAGGCTACTTGTTTTTAATTTTGTTGATTCACTCACTTGTTAGTCTTTGCTTGCCGGGGCTGAGTAAGTGGCTGCTAGGCACCAAACCCATCATTTCGAGTAGTCGTCTTTTAAGTAGGTGTCCTAATGCTGAGCTATGCGTTACATCTGAGTCTCACCCATCCATCAAGTTCCAGAGTGTGTACTAACATCAGATCAAAGATTGACGGGCATTAAAATCCCGTGTGTGATGCACGCTCGCGTAGCGGAAGTGTCGTTTCCCTAGGAAGGTTTCAAGCCACTAAGTTGTCTGCATCCCGTACTATTTTTATGATATCATCTAACAATAGTCCGGACTGTTTTTAGTTCGTAGTCTGAAAACCTCGATTTTCTCTTGCTAGCTCGATTGCCGAATAGCTTTGAAACCCTTCTTCTACGGTTGGCCATCAAAAACGGTCTGAAGTATTGATTTAATCAATCAACTCATAACTAATATCCCAATGTTGAACAGAAAACTTTTTGGGCTAATCATTATCGCCACAGGTTTAGTAACCCTGAATATGACACTCCTGTGGAAACTGGGGGATATTGCTCATTTTTGGATGAGTATAGTTTTTTGGTTCGCTGTGGGTTCCCTACTTTGGGACAAGCAGGATATTCTCAAACAGAGTGAGGGAAAAAGTGACGTATTATCGATAGTCGCTGGGACAATATTAATAGCTTTTATTTTATTTAAAAGTGCTATGGTTTCCAGTAAATTCGATCATTTTTTAAGAATTGCACCTTTTTTGTCGGGTTTAGGTTTGAGCTTAATTGCGGTAGGTTTTCAGGATTTAAAACAATATTGGCGTGAATTGGTAATACTATTTTTTCATGGCATCCCCAGTGTAATTACGTTACCTTTAGTGGGTATTATTACCTCGATTACTGCTAAGTTTGCTTATTATTCTTTGTGGTATGTGGGTTTTAATGTAACAAATGAGGGTAATTATGTTGCTTTACCGACAGGAAGGGTGTTTGTAGATGGGGGATGTTCGGGTATCGAGGCAATGAATTACTTATTAGGTTTATCTGTAGTTTGTTTGTTGATGTTTCCTACTAAACAAAATAAAGCTTTGGTAATAGGTGTAGCTGTCGCTTGTGGTTTTATTATTAATGCTTTTAGAGTGGCGACCATGGCCTTGTTAGTTGCATCTAATCGCCTAGATTTGTTTAAATATTGGCATGAGGGTGAAGGTTCTTTAGTGGTGGGGATGATTTCGGTGATTTTGTTTGGGATATTTTATCAATATATGTTGAAACGAGATAGCAAAATTATTCAAACTTCTGGAAATTAATTAGTTGAAAGTTGAGGTGATATATCGGTTTTTCGATTTCCACTCCAATAGTCAGGAGTCTCACTCAAATGTCCGGGGGTTGAAATCCGCCGTCACTACCTGCCGTTGAACTGCGCTTATATCTATCATAGAAAGGAGGTCAGGAATTATAGAAAACTTGTTATGGGAACAAATGAAAGTCAAATAAATCACATTTACGGTTCAGAGGATGCTCAGGGTATTTTACAGCTTGCGATCGACTTTTACGGGTATAAAGTGCGAATTCATGTATGGGGCGATCGCGCGATCGGAAAATGCTTCTGGTTCCATCACCGTACACCGGTGACCGCTAGAGTAGCCAATGGACAGGAAAATCGGTTTATTTTCTCGCAGGGCCGTTTCTCAGGCTTCGTCGCACCAAGGCCACCAGTCGATCGGATTTTCGGCGTGTTTCTGCAGGTAAAGGCTTTGGGATTGAGCAAGACGGTTGACCATAATCAAATATACTTTAACTCGTGCTGGGTAAGCTGGTCAGTTCTCTAGCAGTTTAGGGCGAGTTGTTTTAGTTGAGTGGTTGCCGATAAGCTGTCGCGCATTTAAATTGCATATTCGGGGCGGGCGGGACGCCCACCCCACAAGAGTTTTATTGTTTTTTGACATACAATTTAAATCCCGAACAGCTTAATCATGTTTTAATATTATGGCTGATTATCTCGCTCTAACATGAGTTTATCATCTCGGAGAACCTTCAATCAACAGCTTGGACAATTTTTGCTGAGCGCGGCTGTTCCTCCTGCTGTTCTCAAACAGTGTCAAACAGAATCCTCCAACCAAGCTTTCTTAGAAACTAATCTTAACAATTTGCTGGCGAAAGCAGACCCAGAAATAGAATTATTAGTCCCGACATTTTTAGGTAACGACCAGCGCCGCTTCTACGGCAGAGGTGTTCCGAAAAGCTTGAAGTTAATCGACAAATTTCAACTAGGAAGCGGCCGGACTTTTATAGGAAGGAGGTCTGTAGTTTGGAGCGGCGCCGGTTGGACTGGACAGCCGACAATTACCAGAGACGGGGAAAAAACTTATTTAATTATAGGTGCTTATGACCACAATCTGCACAAAATAGATATTGCTACCAATAAAGAAGTTTGGCGCTATAAGTTTGATGATATAATCAAAGGCTCATCAACGATTTATATCGATGAAAAAGCGATCGCCGAAAACAGAATTGTGATTGTGCAAGGCAGTCGCAGTGGCGGTGGTGGCAACAATGTCGTGCCGAGTTTTAGGGCAATATCTTTTAGAACTGGCAAGGAACTTTGGAAATTGGACATCAGGAGAACAGCTACAGCCGGGATAATGACAGCAGCGCTTTGTACCTCGGCGATGGCGTTTTGTTCAATGCGGGGGAAAATGCGATCGGCTATTTTCTTGATAGTTCGACAAGTAAGGCAAAGCTAAAACAAGGAATTAAGCAGCCAAATATCTTGTCGGAAGTACAGCTTTATGCAGCAGGAGATATCAGCAAGCACGGCGGAAACTTGGTAGCGGAATCATCGCCATCGAGGCTCAAAGATAGAATATTTATAGCTGCTGGTTCCGGTCATATTTACGGTATTAGCATTGAAACTAAAAAGATAGTATGGGATTTCTATACTGGTTCAGATTTGGACGGAAGTGCTGTAATTTCTAAATCGGGAAAACTGTTTTGTGCTATTGAAAAACAATACATTCAGGGCAACGGCGGCGTGCTTAAGCTGAATCCAAACAAGGAACCGAATGCCAGTGTCGAATGGTTTTTGCCGACGGGAAATCGCCGACTTTCTAGCTGGGAAGGCGGGATAATTGGCTCGGTGGCTTTGAATGATGAGTACAATTCAGGGGAGTTCCCGGCGCTGTTTGCCACAAATGCGATCGACGGCAATTTATACATCGGTTCCCAAGATATGACTACAGGTAAAAAAACTGCTGTATCTTGGCGAAAGCAGTCTTACGATACTCCTGTAATAGTGTTTAAAAAAGAGATTGGTTCTTCAATTTCTACTCCGATTTTTACCGATGGTAATAAACTGATCAGTGCGGGATACAACGGTGTTTATTTGTTCAATTTGAACTGGGAACGAGCGAAGTCTGGGGATAAGAATGCTTTGAGGAATGCTAAAGGGGAGTTTTACCATTTAAAAGTAATAGAATCTGGGAGATTTAAACCGGGTTTGTCATTTGAGGCGACGCCTGTAGTTTGGGACGGAATTGTGAGGATTTGCGCGAGGGATGGCTGGATGTATACTTTGGGGTGAAATTGATTTTTGCACCTGTATCAGGAACAGGCAAGATGCCTGTTCCACAAGAGAATTGACTTATTGTGGAACAGGCATCTTGCCTGTTCTTAAAAAGGTGTTGAAATCCGCCAATGTCACCACCTGCCGTTTAACTGCGCTTATATCTATCATAGAAAGGATGTCAGGAATTATAGGAAACTTGTTATGGCGACAAATGAAAGTCAAATAAATCAAATTTACGCCTCAGAGGATGCTCAAGGTATTTTACAGCTTGCGATCGCGCAGCGACAGGATGAAGGGGAATTATCCAGAGTCCAGCTTTTCGAGATTGCGGCGGAATTGGGCATTTCCGAAGCGGATATTCTGGCGGCGGAACAGCAATGGTTAGCAACTAGAGGAGAATTTCAAGAAAAGCTGGTTTTTAACACTTACCGTCGTCGCAAATTGCAGAAAAATGTGACAAAGTACGGCATTATCAATACTTTTTTAGTTTTGTTTAATCTAGCAGGATCGCACGAGCTTTCTTGGTCGCTTTTCATTTTACTAACGTGGGGATTGGGATTGTCGCTGAATGCTTGGAATGTTTATCAAACTGAAGGGGAAGATTACGAACAAGCGTTTCAGCGGTGGCGTTTGAAGAAACAGGTGGGACAGTCGATCGGCACTGCTGCGGATAAGTTTATGAAGTGGTTACAGTCGTGATATGCAGTCATTTTTATGGTGCGCCGTGCGCACTTTACGACTTACATCTCATCTTCCCTCGGGGGAATATTCAGTTTTCACATATTGTCTCACCACTGGCGATAAATTGAAAAGCGCTTGATTATCCTGTTCTTGTTTTTCTATCAATGCTCGATTTCCCAAAGATTGCAGCACATTGAAGAATTCCGATGGCGATAATTGCACATTTTCTAGAATTTGAGAAATTGCCACAGACTGGATTTCATTCCCGATACAGCAGATTACCTGTTTCTCTAATTCTGATAAGCGATCGCACTGCTGCTGCAATCTTGCTTTTAATTCTTCTCCCAAGAATAGCATATAGCGATCCTAAATCATTTGTGAATTTCTTACTCCCTCCCCGCGAGTTCGGGGAGGGCTGGGGTGGGGTAAAAAATTGACGACTCCTGCAAGGATTGCTATATCATATTTTAAGAATTCGGCAACTCGACCGCCAAATTATTAGACCTCTTGCGAAAGTCTCAGGCGATCTCTAATTTAGTCTTTAAAGAAAGTTCATAATTATAAATACCAGCGATCAAATTAAATCTTAATCCGAAGCGCCTTCTTCGATTCCGATATCTTGATGAAAGTATTCT
>NZ_JANMZH010000545.1:0-11216 GCF_031383065.1 Microcoleus sp. OTE_8_concoct_300
GTGTCAGTCTGTGGAGCGACCGTAAGACCAGAACAGAGTAAATCTGTTAAGGCTGGTGCGAAATCCCCTAGGGGACGGAAGCAGAAACCTAAGTCGTGAGTCTTAGGAATCCCCGTGCGTTTACGCCGGGGTGGATGTCAATGTTAGCTGTAAACCATCATGCGGGAAATCTGCCAGAGCGTGGAAACCATATTTGAACGGCTGTTAGACGAACTCAAAAAGTCCACTCGCGCGTCAGAGCAGAACTGCCAAGATGTAGCAGGGCGACTCGCAGCAGAAGTCAACAGGATATGCACTGAAAGCCAGCGGATTCAAGCCTCCGGAGATATAGAAGGTTCAGCCCAGAGCCTCGCTCAGCACCGCTTGCAACAATGCCTGCATTATTACAATTTAGGCTCCGGGCCCGGGCGAGTAGAATTGCACAGTACCCTCAGCGCGATCGTCTATCGCTACATCACTCCTCCGCAGGTGCAGTCTAGCTATCAGGCGCGAGTAGAACTGATCAAAGATTTTTTGCAAGGATTTTATCTCGAAGCTTTAAAGGCATTCCGGCGCGAAACCCAACTACCAGCCACCTATAGTCCCCGGACTCGCTTAGAACTAGCAGAGTACATGGCCTTTGTAGAGCGCTTCGGCAAGCGGCGCATTCCTTTGCCTCGGAACCGCAGCCAGCAACTAATTATTTTACGGGCCCAAACCTTTTCCCAGCAGCAGCCCAAAGAAACCTCCGTAGATATGGAACAAGCCGCCGACGGAGGGGCTTCAGATTCCGACCAAACTTGGAACGACACCTCGGTGCACTCGGTGCGGGAAGCGATGGCCGGACAGGGTTCGGCGGCAATTCGTCCGCTAGGCGACGAGTCAGAATCTCTGCGGCAAAACGTGATTGATGAATTAGTGGGTTACTTGAAAGAGCGCAATCAACAAGACTGCGCCGATTACTTCGTGCTGCGCTTGCAAGACTTGCCGACTAATGAAATAGAGTCGCTTTTGGGCATAACTCCCCGCCAAAGAGACTATTTGCAGCAGCGCTTCAAGTACCATTTGCTCAGGTTCGCCATGTCGCACCGGTGGGAACTCGTTCACCAGTGGCTGGAAGCAGACTTAGACCGCAATCTGGGTTTGCTGCCTTCTCAGTGGCAGGTTTTTGGCGAGCAAATTGGTCCAGAGGGACAGCGTTTGCTAAAGTTGAAACAACAAGGTCTGTCAGAGCCAGCGATCGCGCAAACCCTCGGCAGCACGGTAGCCCAGGTACAGAAACGGTGGTTTAAATTGCTGGAACTTGCCTGGGAATTACGAAATCGTTCAGATTCCGGAGAAGGGGCATCTAGTGATGAATAACGAAACGAACAGGGATGCAGAGGCTTTCGAGCGTCATTTTTTAGACTGGATGTTACAGGCGCCAATCGCCAATGCCTCTAGCGAAGATGAGGAAAACCTCAATCCGCCCCCTAGCTCAGAAGAGTGGGGCGCTACAGAAGAGAATTCCGGGGTGGAATACTGGGAATGGGACGAACCAGACCCGCTGGACTATCAAGTGGGGGCGCACAGCAATGCACCCGCACAACCGCAGACAATTGGAGAAATACCGACCGTGCAAGACCGTTTTCAGACCTTGTTAAAACAGAGGCTTAGAGCCGAAATTGAATCCAACCCGCCGCTGTTCCCCTGGGAAACAGAATTCAAAAGCTACGACCACGATTATCCAGACGATGTAGCCCCGCAATGGGTTCCCCCCCTGCACCTCTGGACTCCCCAACTACAAAATATCAGGTGGGGCCGCCTGCCAATTCCGATCGCCCAAGGGGTTTTTGCTCAACTGCTAGAACCTTGTCAGGAACTGGTAATGTCGTCGCTGCGGGAAGGCTCGAAGTTAGTTCGCGCTGTAGATGGCTTGTTTCCGGGCCAGTCTCAGGAACTCAACGAATTAGCTGGTTTAGTGCTCAGAGGTTCTTTGCGGGGACTTCTAGATTTAGAAGATTTCCCGACTTACGAAGCGGCGAGTACCGATCAACAAATGGTGCTGTCGTTGTTGGCCGCCAAGGAAATCATGGAGTCTCTAACTTTGGATTGTCCTGTGAATCAGCCGCCGGTTTCGCGGCAGTGGCTGACTGGTTTGGGTTCGCTGACTCTGGAGGCTCAATACCTGTCGAACCGCAACAGAGAACAGCCAATGCCGTGTTTAAGAGTTGAGTGCCAATTTCCCGGGGCAGGAAGTTTGGAACTCAAGGGAGGAGATGCCGAAGCAACTGCACATCGTCCGAGTTCCGGGCATTTAAGTGTGGAGTTGTTTGACCCACAACCTGACAAGACTTATGCCCTAGAAGTTCGATTCCAAAACTTCGAGACCCGACCTTTGATGTTTGCTATTCGTCCAATTTTGGCAGGACAAGAGAGCAACTAGAAAGGTCTATTTAGAGTAAATAATTTAGGTTTTTACTCTGTGGTTTGACCTCACACAAAAACAAATGCAATTCCTCGACTTCTGTCGTCGTGGAAAGCAAAAAAAATTAGATATTAGTTCAAGCCCCCAGATTCATCTGTGAAGTTAATCTGTGGATTCAATCTAAAATCTAATGACAGAGAAATAAGATTTAGATATTAGTTAAAACCCAGATTGCATCTGTGGATTCAATCTAAAATCTAAAATCTAAAATCTAAAATCGTTGGATGGGTGCACATGACAACTGATAACCTGCGAAATATACCTGTTTTGGGTAAACTGTGGGAGCAGATAGAGGCCATGCCTCCGCCGGTGATTGAGGATTCTTTACTGCTGCGAATCCTAGTTCAGTTGTTGGTAATTGTGGGAATTGTAGCTACTGACGTTGCTGCTGAAGAAGCCCTGAACCTGTGGGCTGTGCCTGTTAGTATTGTGGGAGCAACTTGGAGTTGGTACCGCCGCCGCGATCGCAATGTAGCTGCTAAGTTCTGCATAGCTATTGGAATGCTGGTGGCCCTGTTCGCTTTTTTTAGCCGCTTGGTGGGAGAATTGAATGATACGCGGTTAGTTTTGGCGCAACTGTTAATCCAACTTCAAGTGCTGCACAGCTTCGATTTGCCCCGCCGCAAGGATTTGGGCTATTCGATAGTCATCGGGCTGATTCTGTTAAGCGTAGCAGCGACTCTCAGTCAAACGCTGACTTTTGGGCCGCTGCTGGTGGTGTTTTTGGCTTTAGCGCTTCCAACTTTGGTGTTGGATTATCGATCGCGCTTGGGACTCTCAAAGGTAGAAGATAGAAAGCATTCGGTAGAAGGTAAAGAGAAAAACAAGAACTGGTCGTTATTTAGGGCTACTTTGTCTCCCAAATATTTTGGTTGGCTGCTGCTGATAACTGTCGGGTTGGGGCTGACTATTTTTGCGTTTTTGCCGCGCCTCCCTGGCTATCAGTTGCGGACTTTTCCGGTGAGTGCTCCTATTGAATATCAGGGGGAGTTTGACTCGCGCAGCATTCTGAATCCGGGCTATGTCAGAGGGGGAAACCAAGAAGGGGCTGGCGGAGGGAAAGGGCGAAACCCAGAGAAAGGGCCAGGAGAGGTGGACTCTACTTTTTATTACGGTTTCAACCAGCGCATTAATCAAAATTTGCGGGGGGAAATGAAACCTCAAGTGGTGATGCGGGTGCGATCGCAGGCTGCGGGTTTTTGGCGAGTATTAGGCTTTGACAAATACACTGGTCAGGGTTGGGAAATTTCTCGCAACGAACAAGCTGAAAAGGTGAATAGACCTAGGTGGTCTTATCAATTTTATCTGAATCCTTTTCCAAATGCGCCTCGCACTCAAGAGGTGATTCAAAGTTATACTATTGTTGCTCAGTTGCCGAATTTGATTCCGGCTTTAAACAAGCCGAAGGAACTTTACTTTCCGACGACCGAGGTGGCGGTTGATGCGGAGGGGGGTTTGCGATCGCCTGTGGAATTGCGAGAGGGTTTGACTTATACGGTGATTTCTAATGTACCTTTTCGCGAGCGCTCTTTGTTGGGGAAAACTGGTACTAAATACCCGAAAAATATTCGCAAGTTCTATTTGGATGTGCCGCCGGAAATTGCCCAGAAGGTGCGAGAAAAAACTGAAGAAATCTTGGCTGCAAGAACTAGAGTATCTCAGTCGGACAGACCGATCGATTCTCCTTACGAAAAAGCTTTGTATTTGGCTCAATATTTAAAGCAAAATCCGAATTACAAAATAGAAAAAGCTTTGCCTTACTTAGAAGAAGGTGAAGATTTAGTCGAGGCTTTTCTGTTTGGCTACAAAAACACCCAGGGCGGCAAAAAAGTTACAGGTGGATATGGAGACCACTTTTCGACGGTATTGACAATTATGCTGAGGTCGATCGGGATTCCGGCCCGGCTGGCTGGCGGTTTCGATACGGGAGAATTCAACCCGTTTACTGGTTACTATGTTGTGAAAAATACTGACGCTTTTTTGATGACGGAGGTATATTTTCCCAATAACGGCTGGTTTGCTTTTAATCCGATTCCCGGTTATCCGCTGATTCCGGCTTCGGTGGAAGAAAACCAGACTTTTAGTGCGCTGGAATCGTTTTGGAAGTGGATCGCGGGTTGGCTACCGACTCCTGTCAGAAGCGGGCTGGATTCAGTTATAGGTTTTCTAATTGGCTGGATAAGTTTGATTGTGGGCTGGTTTCTGGGACAGTTTTCTAGGGGTTGGGTGGGGTTATTTACTGGTTTGATTGCTGCGATCGCCTTTGGCTTTATTGGCTGGTTAATTTGGCAAGTATGGCGCAAGTGGCGCCACCGCCGCTGGCTGGCGAAGTTGCCGCCGGTGGAGGGGGTTTATCAGGAAATGCTGAAGGATTTGGCGAGTAGGGGTTTTGCCAAGCAGAAAGCTCAAACGCCTTTGGAGTATGCTGAGGCAATCCGCGGTAATCATGCAACTGATGAAGCTGAGGTGATTGATGAAGTTTCGCAAGCTTACGTGCGCTGGAAGTATGGCGGCGAAGCGGGTAATTTGAACCAGTTGCGGGGGTTGGTGGAAAATTTGAGGCGATCGCACTTGAAGAAACTCAAAAAGTTAAGATAAAAATCGGCGATCGAAATAGCTTCTACACAAATAGGAGTTATATCAAATCCGTTAGCATCGTCCTGTATTCATCTCTCTGTTCTCGAACTCTGCGTTCTCTGCGTACTCTGTGGTTAAATCATTCCAATGCAACCGGAATTGATATTACGCATAAAAACCAAAGAAACCGGGTTTTTTGCCCGGTTAAAGGGCTGTAACGCGTCTTCTGGGCAAAAACTTGGTTTCTGGGCTCCCATGCGTAATATCAAATCCGGTGGCATCGGAATTGATATTACCCACCGTCAGGACACCGCGCCGTGCTGGGTATATAAGTATTCTGTTTTTTTATTTACTGTGCCTATCGACTCGGGAGTTCGACACCGAATTTTTGAGCTAAATCGGTGACATCGTTGGTAAAACCTGTCATGTTTGCGATCGGAGAACCAATACTCGCCGCGATCGCTAAAATAGCACCCAATTTTTTCGCAATGAGTTTCAGATTGCGCTTTTCTTCGGGTTTCTTTAGTTGTTCTTCCACGTTGCCAATTTCCATCAACACTTCTTCGCGATCGTCTTCGGGGAATTGTGCCGCGGTTTCACGCATCGACGAAATCAGTTGCAGAAGTTCGGCGGTATTGGCGTTATTGTTTTGATTGAATGTATTGTTGCTAACTTGGGCGTTTTCGCTGCCGATCACACCAGACATTGGGCCGCTGAAGTGGGTGATGGGTTTGTTGGAAGAATCTTGAGTCATTTTATTTCCTAAGTCAAAATATAAGTTGTTTACAGTTTGCTGAGATGTAGAATAATCTACCGCAGGCGATCGATCGATTCCAGGGACTTTCTCTGGGGAATAGTCGGGAAAATCCTCGATTAAGCCCCGCACCTGGACTTCTTCATATGATGGCGGTTTTCCACATTCCACTGTGTACTTGCCATTTGCCAAACGGCGGCGCAAATCATCAAAGGCATAGGAATAGGGATTTTGGCTACCTTTGCATTGGGAACAATTGCAGGGAATTAATTCTTGGTATTTGAGGCGCTTATCGTAAGTATCATGAATTTCCCGGAGTTTGTGACGAATGCTATTTAGGAGATAGTTTTTCGGGGTTCCAGATACGCGGATGCGGATTTCTCGTTGATGATAATTCTCGATGACTTCAGCTTTGGCGTAGTTGTCGGCGAGGAGAACGCCGTCACGCCAGACAATATCCCCACTAGCCGCACCTGAAGAGGGAGCGATATTCGGGCGGCAAATCAAGCGGTGCATCTCCACAATCAGCCTGGTGATGATGCCTTTGGGCATAAACTCATATTTGTAGCGCACTATCAGGTTGTCGTTGTCGTCCCAGTCATACTTTGGTGCTTCCAGGGGGAGCAGTTGCGGGGCGATGTAGTGTCCCCGTTGGCCGGGGATTGGGTAGCAAATTTTGAAGTTTTCCATGAGCTCAAGTAGCTCATCGTGGAGGCATTGGTATTGTCTATCGATCCAGATTTCGCTGAGGTTTTCGTCCGTGAAGTATCCACAATGGGCGATAACTTGTTCGTTATCGGTGACTTTGTAGACGGCGTTGGTTGCCCATTCGGGACGCAGGATGACCCAGTTGAGGAGGATAGATTTTTTCTTGTCAGCATTTGTTTGAAAGTGGAGGATAATACCCAAGTCGTGCAAATACTTGCTCAGACTAAGCATGGCCTGTTTGTCGGATTTGTCGAAGCCGTGGGTGGCGCAGATGTCGTAGAACTCAGAGACTTCGATGTGGGTTTTGCGTCGGGCGTAGTTTTCCAGGACGTGGCGGACTTTTGCCCAGTGTTTGGGGATGGGCGTACTGATGTGATCGAGGGTGGTGATGCGGTTTTGTAGGGCGCGCTGGAGGGTTTCGAGTCCGCGATTGTCGGCGAGGTTGGTGGTGAGGGGTTTTTCTATTAGGTTGTCAAAGTCACGGCGCAGTTGGGAAACGTTGATTTCGCAGCGACGGTCTTGTTTTTCGTTCTGGACGAGGAAGACGGGACTGCTGTTGCTGAGGAGTTCGATGATGTTCAACCAGTAGCAGAGGTTGGGGTTTTCGCGGCGGTTATCGACGAGGAGGATATAGAGGGAACGTTCGGTGAGGAAAAATTGGTGCGTGGCGTGGTAGATTTCCTGTCCGCCGAAGTCCCAGATGTGGACGCGGAATGGTTTGCCGTTGGCTTGTGGGAATTTCCAGCGGATGACATCGATGCCTTCGGTGGAGGGTTCTCGTTCTTTGAGTTCGTAGTTGGGGTTGAGGAGTTTGTTTGCAAGGGTGGTTTTTCCCGCTTCGCCTTCGCCGACAATCAAAAGTTTGGCTTCGTTGAGTTCTTCGGTATCGTTGGGGTTGCGGGTTTGCAAGTAGAAGTCGAGGATGGTACGCAAATCGCCAGGATCTTCATAGAATTCCTTTCCGCCCAGGATTTCCGGTGGAATTGGCATCGGATTACCCCGCAAATCTAGTTTTTTCAGCTTCTCCATGTTGCAGATCGCCTCTGGGATGGAGGTAATCTGATTGCTACGGAGGTCAAGCCGTGTCAGATTGGACAGTGGCCCGAGCGCTTCTGGGATGGAGGTAATCTGATTGCTATTGAGGTAAAGCTTTGTCAGATTGGAGAGTTGCCCGATCGCCTCTGGGATGGAGGTAATCTGATTGTTATCGAGGTCAAGCCGTGTCAGATTGGACAGTTGCCCGAGCGCCTCTGGGATGGAGGTAATCTGATTGCTATTGAGGTAAAGGTGTGTCAGATGCGACAGTTGCCCGAGATTCTCTGGGATTTGGGTAATCTGATTGCGACTGAGGTCAAGCCCTGTCAGATTCAACAGTTGCCCGAGCGCTTCTGGGATTGCGGTAATCTGATTGCCACCGAGGTCAAGCTGTGTCAGATTCGACAGTTGCCCGAGCGCTTCTGGGATAGCTGTAATCTGATTGCCACTGAGGTAAAGCTGTGTCAGATTCGACAGTTGCCCGAGCTCCTCTGGGATGGAGGTAATCTGATTTCTATCGAGGTCAAACCGTGTCAGATTCGACAGTTGCCCGAGCTCCTCTGGGATGGAGGTAATCTGATTTCTATCGAGGTCAAGCCATGTCAGATTCGACAGTTGCCCGAGCTCCTCTGGGATGGAGGTAATCTGATTTCTATCGAGGTCAAGCCGTGTCAGATTCGACAGTTGCCCGAGATCCTCTGGGATGGAGGTAATGTGATTGCTATTGAGGTAAAGGTGTGTCAGATTGGACAGTTGCCCGATCGCTTCTGGGATAGCTGTAATCTGATTGCAACAGAGGTTAAGTATTTTTAAGTTGGTTAATTGAAGAACAGCATCAGGAAACTCAGTTAACTTATTCCCAACCCATCCTCTTTTCTCTTCATCGAGCTTCCCCAACACCAACGTTTCAAGCTGCGTGCACTTGCCAATCTCCCCCGGCAATTCCTCCAAGTCCAGCCCCGACAAATCCAGTTGGGTCAATTTTTCCTCGGCTGCCCGGTGAATTCGCCGCACTGCTTCCTCTCGCGTCATGCCCTTTATCTCTCGGTAGGATTCAGTTTATTGTGACAGGATTTTTTGTTGGGTGGGGAAAGGCAGCAGCAATCAGGACACGGCAGGAATCAGGACACGACGCGGTGCCGTTTCCCGAAAATTAATCGGGCGATGGTTACATCTCTCATCGAGTGCGATCGCCCGGAACCCTCGCCCGTGCTACGATTATTTTGGAGTAGGGAAACGGCATTGCCCATAGGTGTCAACTTAAGACTTCCATCCTTGATAAATATCGGTTTTACCTGAGTCTAGATCCCCCTAAATCCCCCTTAAGAAGGGGGACTTTGAGAAGACTCCAGTCCCCCCCTTATTAAGGGGGGTTAGGGGGGATCTAGACTCCGATACAAACAAGAGAGACGGTCGATTTGACGTTAAGTTGACACCAATGGACATTGCCCTGTCCAGAGTTGCCTACGCACCAAAACCAAAGAAACCGGGTTTTTTCCCTTTTCTACGGCCCTAACGCCTATTCTGGGCAAAAACCCGGTTTCTGGCCACGCGCGCATCATCTGATGGCATTGCCCAATTTTCACTTTTAATACAGCCTCACCCTTTCAATCATCGGTTTGATGAGCAACAATCAGGCGATCGATTTCTTCGTGATGGCGATCGTAATAACGCCAAACATTCTCTCTTCTCGAAATCTGGCACAAGAAGCACTAGCTGACAGTGAAGCCGAAGGATTTGGACTATGAAAAGATTGCTGAGAGCCAGGAAGTGCGAGGAATAAACTGTGAGTTGCTGTTGTGCTGCATTAATCTGGTTAATCATCTTGATGCTATCAAAACTTTTCAGCAAGCACTCAAGAACGATTAAAATAACTAACGGTTTTAAACTCAGATTGAGTATCAAGCCACATAAAAAACACGCCCCCGACCATAGGCTGGGGTTGTGTGTTTTACAAGAAAAATTTTAAGTGCGGATAAAAGGACTTGAACCTTCACTCCTCTCGGAACCAGAACCTAAATCTGGCGCGTCTGCCAATTCCGCCATATCCGCATTTTTGCACTTAAATACTATAGCACACAACAGAGCGATCGGTCAATCGATTTTAGATTTTAGATTTTAGATTTTAGATTGAAGAAACGGATCCACTAATAATTCCGGGGGTTTTTACCAAGCCTGCTTTGAGTCAACACTCAACAGTCAACACTCAACAGTCAACCGCCAACTTCTACATTGATCGCTCGATTTTAGATTTTAGATTTTAGATTTTAGATTGAAGAAAGCGACCCACTGATAATTCCGCAGGCTGAGGACTAAATGGCTCGATCGCTCAACATCGAGAAACCCGGTCATTTTTGGACACCGGGTTCAATGATGAGTTATAGCCACAGCAATTTTCCGTATTTTTTCACTCGTCACTTACTTTTGGCCCAGCGCTTTCCAGGTTGTTTCGTCCACCATGCCGTTAGCCGCCAAACCCTTATCCTCCTGAAAGCTCTTGACAGCCGTAGCAGTGCGAGCGCCAAAAATGCCGTCGATCGGGCCTGGAGCGTAACCCTGTATTTCCAAACGCACCTGCAGCGTCTTCACCTTGGAACCGACAGCGCCTTTATTTAGAACAGTTGGAGGATTTCCCGGAACACCAGCATTGCTCAGAATTGGAGCATTGCTCTGCAAAGTTTCAGGACTTGGCGCCGGATCTGCTGCTAAAGCTGTCCAAGTTTCTTTGTCCACAATGCCGTCTGGCTTCAACCCCTTAGACTGCTGAAACGCACTCACAGCCGATGTGGTGCGAGCTCCATAGGAACCGTCGATCGTCCCCACCTTGAAACTGTGCACCTGCAAGCGCTGCTGTATGGCGGCAACTTCTGGCCCGTCAGCTCCCGCCGAGATAGTTTTTTCCTTTTTCACTGGCGCCTGCTCGCCTGCGTAAAAAGGCTTGTTAAACATATCTCCTTGGGAATTTTCCTGGGGCGATGCTGACGCACCCGCATCGGCGGGATTCGTAAAGTCTCTGCGGTACTGTTCCTGCACAAAGGGTTTGGACTCGAAAGCAGCAGTTGCCTTTCGCGTCAACGCAGGAACGAGCAGAGCTATCAAGCTGAAAATCGTAACAGTAGTCACACGCATAAATTTCGTCCTGTGAGTGAGGTTTGACAAGGTTTCCCTCTTTTCAAGTTTCTAAATCTTATTGTATTACCCGGACTGCTTTCTGAGACATATAGCAGAAGGAAGAAGGAAGTTCGGCAACGGATTATGTAACGGATGTAACGGATGTAACGGATGTCAGGAAGAAGGAAGAAGGAAGTTCGGCAACGGATTATGTAACGGATGTAATGGATGTAGATGTCAGGAAGAAGAAAGAAGCAAGAAGGAAGTTCGGCAACGGATTATGTAACGGATGTAACGGATGTAACGGATGTAGATGTCAGGAAGAAGGAAGTTCGGCAACGGATTATGTAACGGATGTAACGGATGTAGATGTCAGGAAGAAGAAAGAAGCAAGAAGGAAGTTCGGCAACGGATTATGTAACGGATGTAACGGATGTAACGGATGTAAGCTGTTCGACATCTAAACTGCATTAACTAAGTTACCTTTATTTTTTATTTTTCGGTTCCATTTCATAATTAGTCCTCCTTCATTTAACAGTTTATGTAACAGTGCTTCTAGTTTTTCAATGGATTCAAATAATCTAT
>NZ_JANMZH010000552.1:0-1974 GCF_031383065.1 Microcoleus sp. OTE_8_concoct_300
AGAGTGATAATTTGTCTGACTGGCTCAGACTGTTCACCAAAGGAATTAACTCAGCGAGAGACATAGTTTAAACTCCCAGACATACGAGGATACATTTATCATAAGCGATCTGTGAGACACTGTTTTATAGATAGGCGATCAATCAAAAGTGTGGATGCGATCGCCCCTTACTTTTTTATGGATAGGCGATCGATAAGGAGTGGGGATGCGATCACACCTTTCTTTACCAAAAATCTAATTTTAAACAGAAGTACGATCGCCCTTCCTCCACCTCTTCAACAACTCCGGCGTCACCAACCCTTGCGGAAAAAATATCGTCCCCAACACAATCAGCACCCCAAAAATAATTAACCGCCCATCCCGCAGAAATTGCGCCAACCAAACCGGCAGTCCCTGAATAGTCGCCATTCCCCTCAAAACCTCCGGCAAAGCAGTAAACACCATCCCACCCAAAACTGCTCCCAGAAAAGTTCTGCTACCACCAATCAACACAGAAGTTAAGTAAATAATACTAGCATCAAAAGTACCTTGACGGGCGTTCCAAGTATTCAGGAAATGAGCGCTAACTGCACCCACAACCCCAGCTAAAACAGCACCTAACGTGAAAGCCAAAACCTTATAAAAAGTTGGGTTAATGCCGATCGCATCAGCCGCCAACTCATCAGCCCGAATCGCAGCAAAAGCCCGCCCCACCCGAATCCGTTCCAGCCGATAGACAATCGCCATACTTACCAACAGTAAAGGTAGTACAATCCACAAATACTCGATCGGCGTCGCAAACGGTTGCGGAATCCCAAAAATGCCCACAGCCCCGCCAGTGATATCTAGATTCAGCGATAAAACCCGCAAAATTTCCACAAAAGCAATAGTAGCGATCGCCAAATAAATCCCACTCAACCGCAGCGCCGGAATTCCCACCAAAATCCCCAGCAACCCCGAAACAACCCCTGCAATTATCATCTCCACCAACAGCAATGGCAGAGGAAACAAACCCTCTGTCGGCTTAAACACCGTCGTAGACAAAATCGCCGCAATATACCCACCCAACGCATAAAAACCAGGGCTAGCCAGAGACAACTGACCAGTCATTAAAGGCAAATACAGCGACATTCCCAACATTGCACCCAGCAACATCGAGACAATCAGAAACCCATAAGTAGTAAAAAATGTAGCCATAACTTTTTTTATTTTTTAGTCCGCGAAGGCGGACTTCGTTTGTATAGAAGCGATTTCAATCGCCGAATTATTGAGGAAGTAACACTCTTACACTTTCTGAATTAAACGCCGTCCAAACAAACCCTGCGGTCTAACCAATAGCATCATAAACAATATGCCAAAAGCAACAGCATCCTTATAAGCCGAAAAATCACCAGGCACAAAAGCCTCCACCAAACCAATTATAAACCCACCCAAAACAGCCCCAGGAATACTCCCCAACCCACCCAGTACAATCACCGCCAAACCCTTCAAACCAAAAGCAATCCCAAAATACGGCCCAGCAATACTAACACTAGATCCCACCAAACTCCCCGCCAAACCAGCCAGAAAACTGCTCACAAAAAACGTCAAAACAATATATCTGTCAGTATCAATACCCAACAGACTAGAAGTAGTAGCATCTTCAGCCACTGCCTGCATTGCTTTGCCAAATTTAGTGAAATTTATTAAGTAAGTTAAAAGACTAACAATCGCAATAGCTACGCCAAAAATCACTATTTGAACAGTGCGAATAGGAATCTGTTTATCCGCCGTACCAAAGTTAATAGCTGCAGGCAAATTGCCGTAAGTATTAGTAGGAAAAGTGTAAATTTCTGCACCGACAAGATACTGGATGATATTGGCGATCGCCACCGCCGCCCCCAAACTAGAAACCACCGTCAGCAGAGGATCTGAGTGTCTGCGGCGCAAAGGCAAAAAAGCAACTCTTTCAACAATTACTCCCACCAAACCAGCCAGCGTACTGCCCAAAATTAG
>NZ_JANMZH010000558.1:0-10083 GCF_031383065.1 Microcoleus sp. OTE_8_concoct_300
GTAGAGAAAAAGGGATTACCTTTGGTTTTTTGATAAACCAATTCTGTCAAAGGCCGGGCCAAAGATAAATCGCACATCAGCGTATCTGCTACCAACTGATTGAGATCTGCTAAACTCAAAGGTTCCAGGGTAATTGTATTCACCACTGCCCCAGACTTCACAATCTCATCCACCGTCAACATAAACGGATGAGCAGCGGACACCTCATTATCCCGATAAGCACCCAACACCAACAGATGCCCCCTATCCTGCATTAACAGTTGTAGCAACTTCAGGGATGCCGAATCCGCCCACTGCAAATCATCCAAAAACATCACTAAGGGATGTGAGGCAGTAGTAAATACTTGCACAAACTTTTCCATCAGCAGATTGAAGCGATTTTGGGCGGCACTTCCCGACAGTTCTAGTGCAGGACTTTGAGGGCCAATGATGCGTTCTAATTCAGGAATTACCTCAATTAGCACTTGCCCACTGTCGCCCACTGCTGTCATAATCCTGGTTTTCCATGTTTGTAATTGAGCATCACTTTCTGATAATAATTGCCCCATCAATTCCCGAAATGCTTGCACAAATGCACTGAAAGGAATATTGCGCTGGAATTGGTCGTATTTGCCTTTTATAAAATAGCCCCGCTGTCTGGCTATTGGCTTGTGGACTTCGTTCACTACTGCGGTTTTACCAATCCCTGAAAAGCCAGCTACCAGCATCATTTCGGCGCTACCTGTACTGACTCGCTCAAAGGCTGCTAATAGATTATCAACTTCACTTCCCCGACCGTATAACTTTTCGGGAATCAGGAAACGGTCTGTAATATCCAGCGTTCCCAAGTCAAATTCTTCTATGCTATCGGTCTCTTGTAATTGAACCCGACACTTATCTAAATCGTGTTTTAGCCCCCCGGCTGTTTGATAGCGGTTTTCGGCATTTTTCGCCATCAATTTACTGACAATTTTCGAGAGAATTAGGGGAATTGTGGGAGCGATTTCGTGCGCTGGAACCGGATCTCTAGCAATGTGGTAGTGAACCAACTCTAAAGCATCTTCTGTCTCAAAAGGCAGTTTTCCTGTCAGCAATTCGTAGAAGGTGACGCCGAGGGAGTAAAAGTCACTGCGGTAATCGAGAGCGCGATTCATCCTCCCAGTTTGTTCCGGCGAGATGTAAGCAAGGGTGCCTTCTAAAACGTTGGGGTTTTTCAGGCTCGGCGTTTCTCGCGTTAGCTGAGTGGAAATGCCGAAGTCGATTAGTTTTATCTGCCCCGTCGCTGGATTGAATACTATATTAGAAGGGTTAATGTCTTTGTGGATGATATTTGCCCTGTGAATTTGCCCTAAAATTTCAGTTGTGGCGGAAGCAACCAGCAGAAATTCCTTGAGGCTAAACTTTCGCTGCTGCATCAATATTTTCAAGGATTGACCACCAAAGTCCTCGACAAACATCACGAGGCTGTTTTGGTATTTTTGCAAGTCATAAACTTGCACGACTCCCGCGTCTTTCAGCTCTCGGGTGATGCGGTATTCGGTGCGGTAGCGTAGCAATTCTTGAGGTGTGGGGTAGCTCTCTTTGAGAAGTTTGAGGATGAGCGGTTGGTTATCTGCTTCCCGAATCGCCCGGTAAACCAGAGAGTTGGCACTTTCATAGAGAAGTGTCTGGACGGCAATGCCTGGAATGGAGAGCATATTTATTTTTAGGGTAAAAATTAACGCGAAGTCAAAACGCACCCGATTCGTTGTGTCTAGAATAACGCTTTAGAAAGGAATTAGAAAGGAACAAATTGTGTTTTATCACAAACTGTTAGTTTTTGAGCAGCTCGTGGCTTTCAGGTAGTGTGGCATAGGAATGGTAAGGAGCTATAATGGTACGTATCTCAGCCTTGTTAATTCTCAATTCTATGAATTGTCTTCGTTGCGGTTCTCCAAACAGCGTTACAAATGGCCCGACCCACAGCGGAAACCAAAACTTTAAATGTAGAGATTGTCACAGGCAGTTTGTTCCAAACCCCAGACATCAACCGATTTCAGAAGAAACAAAAGAATTGATCGATCGGCTTTAGCAAGAAAAAATATCTTGAGCCGGGATTGCCTTTCGTCACGGGGGTGTCCCCCCGCTGGTTGCAATACTATGTGTTTTTCAACAATTAGCATCCGTCCTCCGGCAAGTTCAAGTAAAGTAAAAAAAAAGGCAAGCTAACGAGCCAATCTGATGAAATGTGGTCGTTTATAGGCTATAACGCTAACAAGCAGTGGCAAGAGCTGGCGATTGATGCCTTAACCAAAGAAATTCTAGGGCTGTAGATAGGAAGTAGAGTTGAAAATGGTGCTAGAGGTTTGTGGGATTCCCTCGTTGCAGTTTATAGACAACCTCTCGTCTTTTATACAGATTTTGGGACCGTCTCTAAAAAAGTTTTTCCTCGCCAGCGACACAAATCTGTCGGGAAAGATACGGGCCCAACTTCTGATATCGAAAGATTCAATAACACCCTGAGGCAAAGCAGATCTCGCTATTGTAAGAAATAGCGTGTCCTCATCTACAAAGCTCTCCAATCATCTCGCGGTATTCTGGTATTTTAGCCCTGATTATAACGCTTCTTTAGCCCTAAAAGTGTTTAGAATTTTTCCTTGCTATGCAGGACTACCAGACTTTGTTCTAATGATTTTGGAGAGTCATTTATCTACTTCCCCTTACCCTTGCGGGCTACAAACTCCCGCAGCCGCAGTAAACTCGCGGTTTGCCCCAAATTCAGCGGCAGCAGCGACACTCCCTCCAACCGAGACTGCACCCAACCGTCGCCCCAATACCACTCGTGAAATCCGTCAATTCCCTGACTCAATAACAGCCGCAAACAATTCTGCTCAGCAATATCAACGTGATGCTGAACTGCCACGGGGCCCAACCAACTCGTGAACGTCAAACCTTGAGAAAATTCTTCCGGCAAACCGCTAGACAACTGCTGCGGCCACAGCCACTGCTGCAATTGACTCGGACGCAACAAGCTGTCTTTAATCGCTGTTTCGGAAGCTTCAAGCTCAATCCGCAGGTTGCTTTGTTGGAAATTACCGAGCATAAGAATTTTAGATATAAGTGGAACTACTTAAATGTAACTTAATTGCACAGGTTCTAACCTATTCCGGGCGGGCTAGAAGCCCACCCCACAAAAACCAAATGCACTCTTTGTGGAACAGGCTAGGGAAGCCTGTTCAGGGCGGGCGGGCTCGCGTGCCCACCCCACAAGCAGAAAATTCATTCTTTGTGGAACAGGCCGGAAAGCCTGTTCATGTCCGGGCGGGCTCGCGTGCCCACCCCATAAGCAGAAAATTCATTCTTTGTGGAACAGGCATCTTGCCTGTTCTTAGAAAATATTGCAAAATGTTCAATCGCACATCAGCGTCAGTCCACCTTCATCTACACTGAAAAATTTAAGATCTTCGATCGAAACGATCGCCCCAGACCCGATTTTCGTATCGAACTGTTAAGCTCTGTTTCATTTCATTGAAATCTCCGGCCCGAACGCCTACCGCATCCAAAGTCCGTGATACCATCACACCTGAGTAATGCCTATAGAAAAAAACTGGAGAGAAAAACTTTGACACTAAGGGTTGCAGTAGTAGGTTCAGGCCCTGCGGGTTCTTCCGCCGCCGAAACACTGGTAAAAGCAGGCATCGAAACATACCTATTCGAGCGTAAATTAGACAACGCCAAACCCTGCGGTGGGGCGATTCCTCTGTGCATGGTCAGCGAATTTGACTTGCCGCCACATATCATAGACCGCCAAGTCAGAAAAATGAAAATGATCTCCCCCTCCAACGTCGAGGTGGACATCAACATCGAAAACGCACACGAATATATCGGTATGTGCCGCCGCGAAGTGCTCGACGGCTTCCTGCGCGATCGCGCCGCTTCCTTGGGTGCAAAACTGATTAACGGCACCGTTCACACATTAGATATTCCTTCAAACAACACCGACCCCTACATTCTCCACTATGCCGACCACTCCGACGGCAGCGCCATGGGAATTCAGAAAACTCTGAAGGTGGATTTGGTAATTGGGGCTGACGGCGCTAACTCCCGCGTAGCAAAGGCGATCGACGCTGGCGACTACAATTATGCGATCGCCTTCCAAGAGCGCATCCGCCTGCCAGAAGATAAAATGGCTTACTACGAAGACTTAGCCGAAATGTACGTCGGCGACGACGTATCTACGGATTTCTACGCATGGGTGTTCCCCAAATACGACCACGTAGCCGTCGGTACCGGCACGATGAAAGTCAATCAAGCCAGCATCAAAAAGCTGCAAGCAGGCGTCCGCGCCCGCGCTGCCAAAAAACTGATGGGCGGTGAGATTATTAAAGTGGAAGCTCACCCCATCCCGGAACATCCGCGTCCCCGCCGGGTTGTCGGCCGAGTTGCTCTCGTAGGCGACGCCGCCGGCTACGTTACCAAGTCTTCCGGCGAAGGTATCTATTTTGCCGCCAAGTCTGGCCGGATGTGCGCCGAAACGATTGTTGAGATTTCCAATAAAGGCGCGCGGATTCCGACTGAAGAGGAAATTAAGGTTTACTTGAAGCGGTGGGATAAAGCCTACGGCATTACTTACAAAGTTCTTGACATTTTGCAGCGCGTGTTTTACCGTTCCGATGCTACTCGCGAAGCTTTTGTGGAAATGTGTGCCGATCGCGATGTGCAAAAACTCACATTCGATAGCTACTTGTATAAGACAGTAGTACCGGCTAATCCTTTCGTGCAGATGAAGATTACTGCGAAAACCATTGGTAGCTTGTTACGCGGCAATGCTTTAGCGCCTTAATTCCGGGCGGGTAAACGCACTTTGTATAAAAAAAGCGGGCAGTCACAAAACTGCTCGCTTTTTTTTTGATCTAAGATAACGAACCGCGAAGGCGCTAAGGGCGCGAAGGAAGAGGAAGAAGAAGAATTGTTAGTTCAAGTTCAACTGCACTAAGGTGTCGGGGGCGAGGAAGTGGGAAATGTGATAAGCTCGCTCTTCTGTTTTTAGCAGGATTTTTTCGTAGAGGTAGCGCGTAGCTCGATCGCCCAAACTTTCTGCTTGTCCTGCTTGACGCCGCAGCAAACCGAGGATAGCTTGCTCTGCAATTAAATCGTGTTCTAGCATTTGGCGGCAGGAATATACGCCGTCGGCTTCCGGCTCAAAACAGCACAGCTCGGCTAACTTGCTAAAGCTAGCTGCTGGTATGCCACCCAACCCGTTTAACCGTTCGCCCAACTCGTGGACGCTATCTTGAGCTTCTCCGTAGCTTTCTTGAAAGAATTGGTGCAAGGAGTAAAATTCTGCCCCTTCTACCACAAAATGATGTTTTTGATATTGCAGGTAGAGAGCCTGAAAGCTGGCCAGCAGCGCGTTCATTCCTTCACAAATCGGTGCTGTGACTGAATGTTCCAGTAGAACTGGGTTTTCGGCTATGTGGCCAAATGGTCTCAATGCACTCTGAATCTCAGGCATGGGTGTTTTCCTCTCAATAGGCAGTTTTGTTGCCAATATAGTCAGTCTAGCACCGTAGATTTACGAGTCAAGCAAGGTCTGCCTCGATAGTGGAAGATTTTCTAGAGTAGGAAAATTTTTTTCTAAACCTATTGAGAATAATTAGCAGTTGGGTTATGCTTTAAAAAGATTCTCGTTCTGAAGGCTTCCTGAAAGTGGGGCGCAGCTTCTGAAGGCAGAAGGTAGAAGGCAAAAGGCAGAATTTTTCAGGAAGGGCTTTTGATAATCCTTTATTTTCTTGGGAAATCTAGCTTTTGACTTCTGCGGGCGATCGGTCAGGATCAAAAATTAATGCAAATTATTACTGTTGTCAAAAAATGAATCCCGCAGAGCCAGAATTAGACGTTTGTGACATTGTGCAAGTTAGTTGGCTAGATAGATGGCAAGTTTACAAACGCTTGCAAGAGCTAGAAATTCCCTGCTGGTGTGGAGTTGACCAACCTTTGCGGGCAAAAGTCAACACAGTCAAACAAGCGGCTCAGTTAATGAGCGTGTTGAGGCAAGTCAGTGCCCCTCGAGGCGAACTGGTGCAGTGGCTGGAGTGCTGCTGGCAAATAGGGTAAAGGTAGAAGGAAGTTCGGCAACGCGCAGTGTACAAGATGTAACGGATGTAACGGATTTAAAGGAGTCATAACAATGTATAAATCTGGCAAGCAAGTTTCCGAATTCAGTTTAGAGGGAGAAATCCTCGGCCTGATTGTTGAAGATGGCTGCAAACTTAAATATTTGCGAATTAGCAGCGATCGGGGAGTAGAATATCTTGTTAAACTTTGCAAGGAATTGCGGTCATTTCTGTTACCTGTTTTGACGCCCGGGTTGAAAGTTCAAGTTGTAGGTGAGAAAGAACTCAATCTGAAAAACGGTAAAATAAAACTTAAAGCTCGCAGCCTCAAGCTAGCTCAAGGCAAAAATGACCGATCGCCAGAACTGCTCGACTCTACCAATCTGCCTGTTGCGGTATTGACATCCGACGATCGCGCGATCGCCAAAAGCGAATTCACCTCTGGTGCAGCAGCTCAAACTGTAAAAGCTGCGGCAAAAACCCAAACCAAAATATTAGTATGTCAAAAATCAGACTGCCTGAAGCGGGGCGCTGGAGGAGTCTGTAAAGCTTTAGAAAATGCTTTGAATTCGCGCGGTTTAGAAGACCAAGTGACAGTTCAGGGAACCGGATGTCTCAAACAGTGCAAAGCGGGTCCAAATATAGTTGTGATGCCGGACAAAACTCGCTACAGCCGCATTGCGCCGGCAGAAGTTCCAGCAATCATTGACAAACATTTTGCAGTTGTTAAAGTTTAGGCGATCGCACGGATGCGGAAACACTAAGTTATACCATTTGAGATTAAAGAATTAAAAAATTGGGAATAACTGATTCTGTAGGGGTTTTGATCGCCGCCCTACAGTTGCATCATTTTTTGAAACTGCTATTAGACATTGGGAAAAATCATTTGGATAGGACTCGCGGCCAAAAACTCACATCCGCAGGGTTCTGGTGCGCGCATCTTACGCGTTAATTTGAGCTCGGGTTGTATAATAGCGCAACCGCTAAAACGGTTAGGACGTTCTTAATTGCTCAAACCCTTGATTTTATTGCTTCTTCCTTGTTCACGCAAGACGACTTCGATCGGACTTCTTGCGAACGCTATAGCTCGATCGCGCCACTGGATTTAGAGGCTATTGTCCCAAAAAACAGGAAAAATGACAAAAACTATCACTTAGGGGCTTCCTTCTGGAGAATCTATAAGGATAGACTGTATCACAGACCCTGTGACTATTGGGATAAAAAGCCATGTCAGAAGCTGATCTTCGAGCCCATCAGCACCAACCGCACCCTGCTGTTCCATCCGATACCGAACCATTGCAGTCAAATTTGGCTGCTGCTGGGGGTTTTGAGCCGATCGCCCCCCATCCGACAGACACTCCGGCAAGGGTTCCCCAACAGCCAGAAGAAGACTGGCAAACAGTAGATTTTCCCAACGCCATCAGCGTAGATGCAATTCCCACAAAACCTGAAACAAAAAATTCGCAATCTCAGACACAGCCTACCGAGGCGGGTTCGCCCCCGATTTCAGACAATCTAAAAAATCTCCTTGGCAATGCCGAACAGGCTAAGGGCAAAGGATCGACCCCAGTCACCCTAATGCAAGCGCTGCACGAATGCAACCGCGACCTTTTGCAGCGCCTCGCCCAGCTAGAAACAGCTCTCGAAGAGTCCCAAAACACCTTGCAGAATCGCGAAACTTTGCTACAACAACGGACTGCAGAACTCGAAAATACTCAAGAACAATTGACGCGGCTGTTTGGCAAAGTGGAAGTTTCCCATCAAACTCTCCAAAGTCAAGAAATTTTAGTCGAAAGTTTAAGAAGTAACTTGGCAACCAGCCAAGCCAGGCTAGCGGCTGTTGAGCGAGAATGTGCGTCTACTGTGCAGCGCTACAACGAACAGTTACACCAGCTAGTAGCCACAGAAAATGTTTGCAGGGAACTTCGATCGCGCTTGCACCGCCAGCAGCGCCACACCCTGCAATTCAAAGCTGCCTTGGAAAGAAGTCTGGAGATGCCGCACATAAAGCCACCGATGATCGACCCGCCTGACAATGCAGATGATACCGCCACCGCGCAATTAGAATCTTTGCTCGCGGCGGTCAAAAGCTCTCAGGTTCCGGTGCCGCCAGCTTTCAACGCTTCCCCTGTTAAACCTTGGTCGGAACCTGCAGAGCATTCAGAGGCAGTGGCTGCTTCCGATGCGATCGACTCTGAATCCATAGCAAATCTGGAACTCAACAAATTAGCCCAAGTATCCGGCATTCAATTGCATCCGACCGAAACCAACCAGCCTCAGGAGCCGACAACTGACTCGGCCCCTGCGGTTGCGGAACCTGAACTGCCGGTGGCTGAGTCTGAACCCGAAACTGCTGCTGTCAAATTAGGCAGTCCAGAATTGGCACCGGCTGTTCAAATTTTGAATTCAGTTGAAACCTTTGGCATTCAAGAAGTGCGATCGAGTGTGGCCAAACCTACAGCAGTCGCACAACCCGACTGGCTGACCTTGATTGCCAGTCCGCTGCGGCCTTCTAAAAAACGTCGATCGCTAGCTGAAATTGAATTGCCGAGTTTTCGATAGCGAACTGAAGTTGCTAGTTATAAGCTGTGACTGATGGAATCCCGGCGTTGGTAGTTGGTAATGGGTAATTGGTAATTGCTCAGACTTACCAATTACCAAAAAGAAAGCTAATTGGGCTTCAGTTGGAACTCGGTAAAAGTCTGCTATCCAGTTTACTTTTAACTGAACTGACTGATGACTACATTTGTTAAACTTAAAGTCGCTTTTGAAGCCTTCCTAAAAGTTCCAGAAACTGAACCCACCTCAGATTTGATAAAGGGAGAAATTATTCAAAAAACCCTGCCTCAAGGCGAACATATAGCGGTTCTCAAGCGTGGTGAGGTATGGGGGCGAGTCCTATGCCTATGCCCACGGAGGCCTATGCCCACGGAGGCCTATGCCCACGGAGGCCTATGCCCGCGAGAGCACCTCATGTTACTGAGAAAGGCTATAGCAGATTACAGGGTAAATTTTGCGCTGTCATTATGATGGGGAGTGGGGGGATGTGGAATTATTGACCTTGACTTTATCATTCCCATCCAACCGGAAACGATATCAATAGAAATTATGTCTCCGGAACAAAGCCAAACCAAAGTCCTGAGTAAATTACTGCATTCTTCCCGACGAAATGGCACTGAATAGGGGTGGTTGGTGTATCCAGAGGAAGAAAGTATTTTCGCAGTATTTCCCTGGCAAAAAGTGGAACTGTACAAAGGTGCAGATCAATTGCCCATACTCAGTGGAACCGAATTAGAATTGATATCATGTCCGGTCGATTCCCTCCGCTTCGCTTCGCCCGAAATCAGGTCGGGGCGGGTTTTTGAGATGGTCAATCGATTTTAGATTTGAGATTTTAGATTAAAGAATTGAAGCATTGACCCCACGGATAAATTCGGGGGGCAAGTTTCTCGAATACAGGTTTTTTATTTCTGGACGGATGAATCCGGGGGCTTGTATCCTGGATGCTTTGGGTCAAATTCTCCCCGTTCTCGGTACAGGCCTTAACGGCACTTCTGCAGCAACAATTTGTCCCGACTGGGTTTCTACTTTGGAATAGCTGCGCCAAAATCGCTCTACAACCTATCTTCAGGAGAAATCCATCATGTCTATTAACTATGTTGAACAGGATTTACGCAAGTACGCTCGATCGGTTCTAGTACCATGTGTCGAGAGTTAAAAAGGCAGGGACTAACAAAAAAAAGACGCTAGGTAGCAGTCAAGCGGCGACGCCGTGCGGGTGCAAAAATTAATCAAAAAAGCCCTTGCGTCGAGGGAAAAAGAAGCCTGCGGTCTAACGGTACTCCGTTGAGTCAGGTTTGTTCACAGTAAGCGCTAAAATCTTCTCAAGCTTGCTTGACCCGAAGAGGTTTCCCAAAAAAGACTACTCCTTCAAACCTTGGGGATGTCAGGCAAGCGCTACCATTACGCCTAGAAAAGGCCGAAAAATCAAATGGCTTACAGTGATTTT